>JBGTCJ010000572.1:0-22073 GCA_041748895.1 Pirellulaceae bacterium | reverse complement strand
CGCAGGCGCCGCAGTCGATGGCGCGGCGAAGCAGGTCGAATACCTCTTGGGGTACCTTCGATGCGGCGGTCAAATCGCCCGCGCGGAGCGAGCGCAAACCACCGGACAAAAGGCAATCGATTCGGCACATCAATCGCGCCGAAGTGACGGGGACCTTGTCGGCTTGCTTTTGCGCGGAGTCGGGAAATCCCATCCGCGCGTAGATTCTCGCCAACTGGACGTGTTGCAATTGACGAGCGCGGAGTTGTGCGAGAGCGGCGTTGAGGTGTTGCCGAGCGGCGCCGAAGGGCTGTCGACGGAGTCGAACCTCCTTCCTCAAACGCTGGCGATGATGCTCGGGCAAGCGGTCGATCCGATCGTGATAGTAGTCGTCTCGGTAGGCGGCGATGGGATCCAACAACGACTTGAGCGTGACGTCGCTGGTGTGGGCCCCGGGCCCCCAACCGCTGAGACCGCTGCCCATCAGGATCGTTCCTGCGAGGACGGCGGCAGCCTCGTCGAGCAGTTCTTCCGCCGGTGCCTCGTCACTCGCGTCCTCCTCCACTCTCGAAAGAAGCGAATCGAGGGTCACTTGGCGGATGACGAAGCGTTCGAAGAAACCGTTGGGATCGATAGCGTCCGGATCCCATTCGCCAAAAATGTAGTTGGGCCTTCTATGAACCGGATGATCAAAATCGTACGCTCGAGGGTCGAACGCGAGTTCTTTCATGCGTTTCAGGTCGAAACAGGCGGCACGGAGGATGGCGGGATCGGTCTCCCGCAACGCGTCAATGGCCCGGCTAACGATGCCGTGATACGGGCCATCGGTGACGCCCGCAGCCGCGATGTAGAGCGGCACGGGGCGAAGGTACTCGCCGGGGTAGGGCGCACCGGTCGCCTGTTCCAACATCGGCACCGGACGGTAACCGACAAAGTCATCGAGCCGTTCGAACGCGTGCTGGATGGCCGCCTGCGGCTCCGCGGCAGGGTCCTCGACGATCGACTGAAGCAACGCCTCAGCCACACGCCCGATGAAAAAGCCACTGAACACCTGCTCGGGAGGCTGGTGAAACAGAAGGTCTTTGTGCCGATCGAGATAAGCCGGCAGCGTCTCGCTGAATAGCAAACGAATCAGCGAGAACGCCTGATCAAAACCGCCGGGAGACGCGGCTGCCTCGGCCTGCTCCGCCGCCGTTTCCTCGAGCCACTGGCGAATCACGAGCCACGCGGGAGGGCCTGATAGCGGTTTGCCATGAACCGCCGAAGCGTAGAGGTAATTCCAGGCGGCGAGCGTCTTTGCATCGGACGCGCCGCCGGAAAAATTCAGGTACCCCACCACTTGATGTAGCGCGTCACGGAGCGAGGCGACAGGTGACGTGGCGGACATCGATCACATTCTGCAACGGTGGGGCTGACCTTGCGGCAGGTTACCTTTTGGTCTTCTTCTGCGAAACCACCTTCTTCTTGGCGGAGGCCTTGCCGCTGACGACGGGTTTGGCCGATTTGGTGGCCTTGCCGCCGCCCGAAGGCCCGCTTGAAGCCTTGGCGCCGGCCGATTTCTTCGTCACCGAAGAGTCCTTGGAGCGTGCCTTGGCATCTGCCTTCGCGGTGACGGTCACTGCGGCTTTGCCGCTGGTCTTCGTCGCCGCCGCTTTCGACTTCGCGGCCTTGGGGTCACTGTCTGACGGCTTCTTCGGGGACTTCTTGCCGCCAAATGCCGCACCCCAACCGTCCGCGTACGCCTGATTGGTTCCCACTCTTAAAATTGTCATCTTCTTCCTGTCTCGGCCATCTAGGTTTGAGAAAAAACTCGTCCATCTTCCGCACGACGTCAATCCGTTAGCTCGCGTGAATGCTCTTGTATCGGCGTTTGGCGCCCTCTTCGATATCTTCCCCGTGTCGTTCTCGGCGGCCACGCTCATAAGTGTCAAAGTTGCCCTCGCACCAGTACAACTTTCCGTCGCCCTCGAACGCGAGGATGTGAGTCGCCAATCGGTCGAGGAACCACCGGTCGTGCGACGTGACGACGACACAGCCGGCGAAATTCATGATCGCCTCCTCGAGAGACCGCAGCGTATCGACATCGAGGTCGTTGGTCGGTTCATCCAGCAGAAGGACGTTGCATCCTTTGCGAAGGAGTTTGGCGAGGTGAACGCGGTTTCGCTCGCCGCCTGAAAGTATTCCGACCTTCTTTTCTTGATCAGGCCCTTTAAAATTGAACTTCGAGACGTAGCTTCTGGCGTGCATCGTCTTGCCCCCGCCGCCCATCTCCAGAACGTCGTGGCCACCACTGATTTCTTGGAACGCGGTTTTCTCCGGGTCGAGGCTATCGCGGCTTTGGTCGACGAACCCCATCTCGACGGTTTCGCCGATCCGGAATTCGCCGCTGTCGGGTTGCTCCTGGCCGGTGAGCATTTTGAAGAGCGTCGTTTTCCCGGCGCCATTGGGCCCGATCACGCCCACGATCCCGCCGGGAGGCAAGCGAAACGAGAGGTCGTCGATCAGAACTTTGTCACCGTATGCCTTGTGGATGTGATTCCCTTCGATCACCAACGCGCCGAGGTGCTTGCCCGGAGGAATCTGGATTTCGAGCTCGTCGGGTTGTTCGCTGAAAGCCTGCTGTGACATTTCCTCGTAGGCTTTGATCCTCGCCTTGCTCTTGGCCTGTCGCGCCTTGGGGCTCATCCGGATCCATTCGAGTTCTCGAGACAACATTTTGTCGCGAGCCTTCTGCTGGCGCTGTTCGAGTGCCATCCGTTTGTTCTTGGCCTCCAACCAAGCCGAGTAATTCCCTTCGAACGGGATACAGCGTCCGCGATCCACCTCGAGGATCCACTTGGCGACGTTGTCGAGGAAGTAGCGGTCGTGGGTCACCGCGACCACCGTACCCGGGTAATTGTCGAGATGTTCCTCCAACCACGCCACGCTCTCGGCATCGAGGTGGTTGGTCGGTTCGTCCAACAACAACAGGTCGGGTTGGCGAATTAACAATTGGCAGAGAGCGACGCGGCGGTTCTCCCCACCGGAGAGGTGCGTCACCGCCGAATCGCCCGGAGGCAGGTTCATCACCGCCATCGCAACCTCGACCTGGCGATCGAGTTCCCAAAGGTTTGCCGCGTCGATCACATCCTGAAGTTCAGCCATCTCGTCGCAAAGCCGCTGCATCTCGGCGTCGTCGGTGACCTGTCCGAGCAGGCCCGAGATTTCGTTGTAGCGATCGATGATCGCTCGCCGCTCGGCAACCGCGACCTGAACGTTTTCGAAGACCGTCTTGGTCGGGTCCAACGGCGGTTCCTGCGAAAGGTAGCCGACGGTGAATTTTTTGCCGAGCGTCGCCGTTCCCTCGAACTCGGTATCCTGCCCCGCCATGATTTTGAGCAACGTCGATTTACCGGCCCCATTGGGACCGAGCACGCCGATCTTTGCCCCCGGGTAGAAGGCGAGCGAAACGTTCTCGAGCACGACCTTCGGACCGTGCTTCTTGGTCAGGTTTTCGATCTGGTAGATGTAGTGTTTGGTCGCCATGAGTCGTCTGCGGAGAAAGCGGTTTAGCCAAGCGTCACGTCGGCCGTAGGTTTATCGAGATTGTGAAATCATTCCCATTCGATGGTCGCGGGCGGTTTGCTGCTGACGTCGTAGCAAACCCGATTGACACCCGCGACCTCATTGATGATTCGCGTGCTGGTTCGAGCTAGCAAGTCGTAAGGCAGGCGGCTCCAATCGGCCGTCATAAAATCGTCGGTATCGACGCTGCGTATCGCCACCGTTTCCTCGTACGTGCGGGCATCACCCATTACACCCACGCTCTGGACCGGAAGTAGCACGGCGAAGGATTGGCTGGTCTGACGGTACAAGCCCGCCGCCTTGATCTCACTGACGACGATCGCGTCGGCTTCTCGAAGCGTCGCCAGGCGATTTCGCGTCACTTCACCCAGGCAACGAACCGCCAGGCCAGGGCCTGGGAAAGGGTGTCGCCAGACGAGCGTCTCGGGCAAACCGAGCTCACTTCCCAAACGACGAACTTCATCCTTGAATAGGTCACGCAGCGGTTCCACCAGTTGAAAACCAAGTTCCTCAGGGAGACCTCCGACATTGTGGTGCAGCTTGATTGTCGCGGCGGGACCGTCGACGGCCGCGCCGCTTTCGATCACGTCCGGGTACAAGGTCCCCTGGGCCAGAAAATGGGCATCCTTGATTCCCGCCGCCTCGGCCTTGAAACACTCGATGAAGGCGTGCCCGATACGCCGCCTTTTCTCCTGCGGATCGGTCACTCCGGCGAGCGCCGAAAGGAATCGATCCTCGGCATCGACGACATGCAGATCAGCCTTGAAGTGCGTCGTGAACTCGTGGATCACGGCGGCCTGTTCGTCTTTGCGGAGCAACCCGTTGTCGATCAGGATGCAGGACAATTGCGGCCCGATCGCTTTGTAGAGCAACGCCGCGACGACCGAGGAATCGACGCCGCCGGATAAACCGCAAATGACTCGCCGTCGACCGATCCGGTGCCGAAGGTCCCGGATCGTCGCCTCGGCGAAATCGCCCAAGTGCCAAGTGCCGTCGCACTGGCAAACCGAGATCACAAAGTTGTGCAGCACTTGGCTGCCCAGAGGCGTGTGGGTCACTTCGGGATGAAATTGCATCCCGAAAACCGGAAGCTGCTGGTGACGAACCGCCGCGTGCGGACACGTCGGCGTGCGGGCAAGTGTCCGAAAGGCGTCGCCCACCGCGGACACCTGGTCCCCGTGGCTCATCCAAACGTCCATCGATTCGGGCAGACCGTCAAACAGATCGCCGGTGGCGACAATGTCGCAACGCGCTCGCCCGTACTCACGACTGGGCGTGTGCTCGACCTTGCCTCCCAAGGCCTCACAAGCCAACTGCATCCCGTAGCAAATGCCGAGCACTGGAATCCCCAGGCGGAATAGCTCGACGTCGCATCGCGGCGCCCCCGGGTCGTAAACGCTCGAGGGACCGCCCGAAAGAATGATCCCTCGCGGTGCGATCTCGCGAAGACGTTCGGCCGACACGTCGTGGCGAAGGATTTCGCAGTAGACGTTCTGCTCACGAACCCGCCTGGCGATCAATTGAGCGTACTGAGAACCGAAGTCCAGCACGACGATTCGTTGGTCTGTCAGCGAACGAGCGGTGACGTCGGAGACATCCAGGAGAGGGCTGGTCATGGCGGTCAGGGATCGGGATTAACTCGGGTAATCCAAGATTCTAGGAGCGCATGCCCAAACACCATAGGGGCCGAATTTACCCTTTTTCGCGTCCACTGAGCGTCTCACTCATCCGCGTCGTCGTCACGACGCCTGAACCGCCTGATCCCAACAGCCTTCTAATCGCCGCATCGCTTCGTCGGGCGAGACGACGCTCAGCAGGCCCTCGGAATCGCGTTGGATCAGGTTCCACCGGCCAAGCGACGCGATGGCATCGGCGACACGAAATGCAACTTCGACATTCGCCAGCTCGCGAACGATCCGCTCCGATCGACGCCGCAGGCGACGCTGACTGATCGGCGCCGCGGCGGAGTAAAGTGCAAAATACGCCAGGATCGCCTCGCGATGACGCTGAGATTCCGCCTCGGCAAGCAATCGGTAAGCGACGCCGGCGTTGGTATCAAGTTTCTGGTAGTAAAGGCTTCGATTGAGATTGAGCATGTAGCGGTTGCGGGTCGAGAAATGATTGACCACTCCCCGCACCAGATAGCCAATGATTGCGAGCGACAGCGCGATAACCATGGCCGCGATGCTATAGGTCATCACGGCGACGAAAAGTACGACGCGAAGGATTTTGTAAATCGTCAAGCCGATCCCACCGACGGCCGGCGCCAGCGCCCGCGTGAAGTCGAACCAACTGATGCGAATCCTTGTCCCCGGCAACAGCATGTCGATATCCTGTTTGGGGATGTTTTTGAACATCCGCAGGTGCAAACGAGATTCATTCAATTCGTCGTCAACGTGTCGTCCCTCGCGGAGTTTGAAGATCACAATAACCCGTTGGTAAAGCGGGACGTCGATCATCACCTCACGAAAGAAATGGCTCCATCTCCGCTTCTTTCTGGTCCCCACAATGTCTCCGCGGCCGTAAACCAGCAGCAGCTCAAAGACTTCGAAATCGACATGCAATGGGACGCCCCACTCACTGGCGATACCGACGGCCTGCTCGACCTGTTTTCGATCGATCTCGGTGAAGCCCGCATCGGCGAGCACGCCACGGCTTGCCTCGGCAATCTCCAGTGCGGCGATCGATGCAGGATCCTCGCCGTTGGTGCTCACGTCGGTTCCGAGTTGCGCCAGCGGCAGCGAATCGCGGTCGGGGTCAAGCGCCGCATAGCGCCCGGCAAAAGCCGTATGGAGCGGCCGATTTCGATGGTGCAAAAGGTCACCCATCACGGAGAACACTTCACGCAGCCGCGGTCCCTGACCCTGTGGACAGTCTTCACGCCGCAGGAGACCATCAACCAGATCGCCAGTCACCAGTGGGATGTAGGCCTCCATCGCCCAGTGGGCAGGGGTGTCGGAAACGAATTCCTCGCCGCTGTTGACACGTGTCAACAGCAGCCCCGCGTGGATCAACGACTGTGATGATCGTTCCGCCAATGCCCCAATACCGTTGAAGTGCCAAGCATGAATCCGCCCCAGTCGACCGACGCCGCCGGCTTCCAGCCTACACCGATTCGCGGCGTGGCACTCGACATGGACGGCCTGCTATTTGACACCGAATCACTCTACTGGCAAGTCGGTGAAACCGTGCTGGGGCGGCGGGGCCGTCGCTTCTGCCGAGACCTGCAACAGCGAATGATGGGTAGGGTCGGTGTCGCGGCGCTTCAGCAGATGGTCGATTTCCACGGGCTCGAAGATGGCCCCGTCGAATTGTTGGAGGAATCCAACGCGATCTACTCCGAACTGCTCGCCGGGGGGCCTCCGCCGATGCCGGGGCTGGAGTGGTTGATCCAAACGCTTGAGGAGTCGGCGTTGCCTTTTGGCGTTGCCACCAGCAGCCAGCGAAAGTTTGCCGAGCGGATCCTGAGCCCGCAGCCCTGGTTCGCATCGCTCGCGTTTCTGTTGACCGGCGACGATGTCACCCATGGTAAACCGCACCCGGAAATCTACTCCCGAGCGGCAGATCGTTTGGCGATCTCTCCCGCTCAGATGCTCGTTCTGGAAGACAGTGGCAATGGGACGGCAGCGGCCATCGCCGCCGGTGCGATCGTCGTCAGCGTTCCCAACGAAAACACTCGTGATCACTGCTTTGACGGTGCCATTGCCGTCGTGCAATGTCTCGATGATCCCGTACTTCGACGGATACTGGGCGGATCTGCGGGACGGTTACCGCTGGAATAACCACCCCTTGCGGTAGAAATAGAAGACCATGCCGCCGGCGATTATCGCCATCATCATCAAGGCGAGTGGGTAACCGAACCGCCACTGTGTTTCCGGCATATTCAGAGGGCTCGTTTCGTGATTGAAGTTCATGCCGTAAACACCCGCGATAAACGACAGCGGCATGAATATTGTCGAAATGATCGTGAGTAACTTCATCACCTCGTTGGTCCGTTGGCCGAGGTGCGAAAAATAGAGTTCACGAAGGTCCGAGGCGATCTCCCGATAGGTCTCGGCGACATCGAGGATCTGCCCCGTGTGATCATGGCAGTCGCGAAGGAACGGCATCGTCGTGGGATGAACGGTGCCACTGGCCTCACTCACGATTCGGTGCAATGCCTCCCGATGAGACCATGCGATTTTCCGCACTTGAGAAAGGTCACCTCGAAGGACGTGCAGATGGTGCTGGCTTTCGGAATCCGATCCTGAGATGTGTTCCTCCTCGATCGCTTCCAACCGTCTGCCATAGTCCTCCAGCAAAGGGAAAAATGCATCGATCAGTGCATCGATCAGCGAGTACATCGTGTAATCAGCACCCTGCGAGCGAATCGAACCGAGCTTTCGGCGGATCCTTTGCCGTACGACTTCGAACACATCGCCCTCGCGCTCTTGAAACGAGATGACCGTTTGGCCGGTCAGCACAAAGGTGACCTGCTCCGATACCAGTGGTGAGGACTGCTGAACCATTCGCAAAACGACGCCCAAACGCCCATCGATCAATTCAATCTTGGGCCGCTGGTGCGTGTGGACGATGTCCTCGAGCAACAGCGGATGGATGGCGTATCGATCGCCGATCTTCTGAATGATTTTGCTGCCGCCCAGCCCGATCACGTCGATCCAGGTCACGTGGTCGGGACCATCCGGCGGCCCGTCCATCGCGTGCCATCCGACATCCACTCGCTCATCAAAGAACGTCTCGTTGAAACGAAGGATGTTGAGAACGGTCGGTTCGGATTCGCTGTGGTTGCGAACCCTGCCGGGCAACCCGCCAACTTTGCTTCGGCGCTTGAAGGGGCGAAAAACGGATCGCTGCGTTTTTGCTCGAGACTGCGTCTGATGTTTTCGGTTTTTCACCTGGCCACGTAACTTTGCTCACCGGGCTAGGGTCGGGATTTCGTGATTTCCAGAGGAACGCTCGCCTGCCCATACTTCTTCCCATGGACGCACTCCATCGTCAGTTCCAATCGATAGCTGCCGCTGGCGAGTTGAGCGGGAAGGTGCATTTGATAGGCGATGAAGTAGTCACGAAGGAAATGGTGGCAAGTCTGCTGGTCCGCCGGCAACACTTGTCCGGCCACCTTCTGGCCGTCGGAGTTGAAGATTTCGTAACTGCCTTGAAGATGCGTCTCGAACCCCGCGTCGGTCCGTCGGGCTACAAAATTCTCGAGTTCGCAGTAGAGAATGACGCGTTGCCCCGGATCAAAACGGTCGCTGTCGAATCGCTTGATCTGTCCATAGCTTTGGATGTCCGTGCAGAATGCAAGGGTTCGAATGTCGAGCTTTTCCGCGGTCGCACCGAGGCGCAGGATCGCTTCGCGGACGTGCGGCACGGCCGCCGTGAATCGTCGCGCCGCAACCGGGTGTCCCTCGGGGTCGATCACCGTCCAAAGCGCGAGCAGTTGGTTTCGGAGGTACTCCTGCTCGTCCGCGGTCATGCCCGCAATCGGTGTGACTGCTTCGTCCGGGTCCTCAGCGAGCACCATCAGGTAGCGAGTCATTACCTCACGCCGGTAGCGGTCCCCGTCCGACTCACCCGGTCGGGGAGACGCCAATCGCCGAACAAGCTCTTGATAAAGTTGCAAGTCCTCCCACTGCTCCGTGGGTTCCGACAATTCCGCGTTGTCCGTCGGTGGAACGCTCAGGTTTGCCGAGGCAACGGCTGCTGCCGGTTGAACTTCTGCCGACCGCTGTGAGTCGGTGGTGACGGCGGCCTGAGCCACTTCGACCATGTCCGCGGCGGCGGACTGAGGACCTTCCCCCACGGTCGCGTCGACTTGGCTACGGCCGGGCGCGGATGCCAAGCGAGTCGGGTGCTCATTCGCCACGGGGGCTTCATCGGGAAGTTCGGGCATCGATCGTGCGGCGTGCGCAAGCGCTTGGGCGATGTCCCACGGTTGCTCGGTCTTTTGCACACCCTGCCCCGCGGTCGCGATCAATTGTCGAAGCGCGGCCTGTTGGACTTCGACAGGGCTGTCACGAAATGCATCGAGAAGCTCCGAAAACTCGGCGGGGACGTCGCCACCCGCGGTTGTCGAATCGTCCGAGAGAGAAAGGGAAACCGGCGGCTTCGCTGACTCACTTGTGGAACGTTCGGGTCCTTTGTTCACGACCGGTTCCGAGGGCGCGGGGGACGACACCACCTCCGGCTGGGCGGCTCCACTGGACGATGCGTTGAATGACCCGGTTGGGGCCAATCGCGTGGGGGGAAAATCGTTTTCGCCAGTGCCAGAGGACAGGCGATACTCGTTGGGTTGCTGCGATATCTGAAAACCAGGATCGATCGGATGATTCAATTTGCAACCGGGCAAACCGCCGACGACGGTCGCGGCGAGCCATGCTGTTGCGAAGCCGATATTACGCATTTCCTTCTCGCATTCGAAATCGATCAGTCCCCGCGCCGACGCCGCCCAGCGACATCGCCTCCCCAGACGACGCCGAGGGGTGCTGTGGACGATAGTGAAGCGGGTGAGTTAAATGCAATGTCAATGCTGCGTTGTCCGAAGGCAGTCGAGCAGCTCTTTTTGCGTCTCTTGGTGCTGGCATGAATGAATTGGGCGATGGCGTCGAAGGCTGTCCGACGCCACCCCGCGGGGCACGCGGCCCTGCGTATCAATGTCCACTCTGGCCAGCCGATTGGCCGTGGGTCAGGGAGTCGATCCAGCGGCTGATCAGCGGTCGGGATTGGGGAAGCTACCACTGCGACGTCAAGGATCAACTTCGGTCCCTGATCTCGGAGCGTATCGGTCACGACTGCGTTCGGCTTTGCAGCAGTGGTTCGGCCGCTGTCGAATTGGCGCTTCGCGGCTGTGGCGTTCGCGCCGGCGATGAAGTCATCACCTGCGCGCTCGACTATCCTGGAAACTTGCGAGCCATTCGACTCCTCGATGCGATTCCGGTGTTGGTCGATACCGTCGACGGCGGGTGGACGATCGATCCCGAGGGCCTGATCGAAGGTGCCTCACCGCGGACCGTCGCTGTCCTCGCCTCTCATCTTTACGGCGAAGCGGCGCGAGTCGATCAATTACGATCCATTTGTGACCGACGAGGTTGGTCGCTGATCGAGGACGTTTGTCAAATGCCCGGCACCGTCTACCAAGGCAAACCACTGGGTAGCTGGGGTGATGCCGCGACTTTCAGTTTCGGGGGATCGAAACCGATCACCAGCGGATCCGGTGGTGCAGTCACGACGAGCGATCGCCGCATCGCGCAGCGTCTGTCGAGCTACATCGATCGGCCCAGTGATGTTTATGCACTGAGCCCCCTGCAGGCGGCGGCGCTGCTGCCTCAGTGGCAGCGGCTTGGCGATCAAGCGGCGACGCAACGTCGACATCTACGCACGCTGCTCGAAGTGTGTGCCGCTCGCACCTCCGATTGGCGATGGCTTTGCTTCTTGCAGGCGGATACGGTGCCGGTCCACTACAAACTTGCCATTCGACTCGAATCCGGATGCGAGACGCCGCAAACGTCGCGCCGCGATGCCACCGTGCAAGCCCTTCTGGAAGCCGGTGTTCCGGCGGGGTTTCCGTTTGCCGTGGCGATGGGTACCAAGCGTCCGATGGACCACGGTCGACGCGGAAGATTGGTCAATCATCGCAACGCGAAGCGCCAGTCAGATGACTGCTTTTTGATCGATCACCGAGTGTTGGCAGGCGACGGCAGTAGCATCCCGGCACTTGCCGAAATTCTTGTGACGATTCACGATGCCAATCGCTTCGCGGAGATGACTCGACGATGACCCGCGAAGTCTTTGGTGAACTTGGCGGGCTCGAATTTTTCGGATGCGGCAAGCAGTTGCTCGCAGGCGTCCGCGATCATCGGGCTGAGCTCAAAGATCAAAAACCCCGCGGGGACCAAATGACGCCCCGAATCATCGATCAGCCGCTCGATAACCTCCGTGCCGCGATCACCGCCCACCAAAGCGCCGCGGGGTTCGTGGTCGCGAACGGTGCTCGACAATTGATCGTATTCGGGCACGCTCACGTACGGAGGATTGCTGACAATCAGGTCGACATGGGGAGCCTGCGATCGCACCCTTTCCTCGAGCGGTTCGAGCAGGTCGCCCTGCAGTATTTGAACCCGGTCAGCTAGACCATGCTGGTTCACATTCCACCTTGCGATTTCGAGAGCCGTCTCGGAGACGTCGATCGCGGTCACCACTGCGGTCGGTAGATGCTTGGCCAAGGCGATCGCGATCGCACCGCTACCGGTGCCGACGTCGATGACGTGCAGCTCGCGAGTCGGTGAGGCAGAGAGCATTGCCTTGGCACGATCGAGTGCTTCAATGACCAAATGTTCGGTTTCCGGGCGGGGTATCAATACCGATTCGTTGACACGGATTCGAAGCGAATAGAATTCGCGGTACCCGACTAGGTAAGCGACCGGCGCCCCGTCACCCCGACGCCGAACCATTTCGCGAAACGCCTCACGCTGCTCGACCGTTGGCTCGGAATTGAAATCGGTATAAAGTTCGATCCGTGAGCAGTCGCGAGCATGCGCCAACAGAATTTCCGCATCGAGGCGTGGCGAATCACTGCCTCGCTTGCGAAAGAAGTCGGTCGTCCACTCGAGCAGCCGCATCACCGTCCATGGTTCGCTACTCGCGGCAACCTTGCTGCCTTCTGTCATCAGAGTCCCTTCGAAAAAGACGGACCGCCCTAGCGAGTTTTGGAAAGAATCCAATAAAGCGGATAGGCAGTATCGCTTCCGTCGCCCTCACCCGCCAGGCGGGCGGCAAAATCCATCCCCCGTTGATCGACCCTCCGCATCCCGGCCGCATAAAACGCATGACGCGTCCGTTCGTCGCTCTGTGAGATCGATTGCAACCATCCGCCACGAAGTGTCTCTCGATCGGCAACCCAAGCGGTCCACCAGATCTCCTCGGGCGATGCCGGAAGGGGACGCGAGAGGGCGCCGGCAGACGAGGGTGCATCGGCGGAGGCTTGAGCCAACAAAGGTCGTCTTGGGTCCAGCGTGACCGGTGCGCCAAATTGCTTCGTTTCCATCAGCGCGATCAGACCACCCCGCCGCATCCTTGGCCGCTGCTCCGCCAACGCCGCAAAACTGCGAACTGCCAGGGATGCCTGCGCCAGTTCGCTTTCCGCAGCCGTTCGCCAACTGCCATCAGCGATCACGGTCGATGGGCCCAATCGCATCGGCAGACTGGTGACGATCCAACGAGCGGTTCGTCCAATGTCGAACCCGCTCGCCAACAGATCATCGACGAGCCAATTGCGAGCTGCGAGCAGGGCGTCGTCGCGCGGCGGGGCCAACGGATCGCTGGGTCGCGCCACGAGCGGTGCCCCGAGGGAGATTTCCCAGAGATGATTCACCAGCGACTGCGCGAGCAGGCGATTTCCAACCATCTGCTGGGCCAGTGCCTCGCGAGACTCGAGCACGGTGCTACCGCTGTTATCGGGTCTACCGCCGGCATCGGTTTGAGCCTCGGTGGCCACATCTTGCGGTGTGCTGCGACCGGTTCGAACCAACGACTGGGCAACCACCGGATCGGCCATGCGTTGTCGACCGTCGGGCAATTCGAAAAACAGCGGGCCCGTCGACTCCTGCCTCAACAATGCCGCGAGAGCCCAGTAATCCTGTTGCCCCAACGTGCCACGAAGCGGTGAATCGTGACAGCGGGCACAGGCTAGGTCGGCATCGAGAAACGTCCTTCCGAACCACTCGGCGGTGACATCCGCAGGACGACTCCCGGCGAATGTGGCTTCATCTGACAACCAATCGCGAACCAAGTGATCGAATGCACCGCCCCGAACGATTGACTGCGTCGCTTCGGCGATTCGCTGATCAAGTAGCGGAGCGTCCGATCCCCCTGTCGCTGCGGGAAAAAGGTGGTTGACCAGACGGGTCGCCAATTCTTCCGCCGAAGACGTGTCCGCGAAAAAGGGGTTTCCAGAGGGCGAATGACTCGAGGGCACGGTCGCGCCCAAACGCTGCTCGATACGAGCGGCCCACTCCGCTCGCGAAAGCGGGGCGGCGGGCGACACGCCCAAATTGGCCCAGTACGACTTGAGGTGGTTCTCAAATCCAGCCGGATCAGGGGATTCGTCTTCGTCCACGGCGAACGCGGGCACGTTGTCGAGTGACGACCCGGGTCCCGCCGGCAAATTGATCGCATCGTCGCCCGAGAGCGAATCTCGCGTCAACGGGATTGGCTCACGCGAGGGGGAAACAGCGGCGTCGGAGACAGCTAGATCCGCAGGTGATCGCCCTTCTGCACCACTTGAGGTTTCCAGGCCACTGGAGTGAGCGTCGGTGAGACGTGCTGAAGATCGGTCTGCCGATGTCTCGAGGGTCGCCGAGTCGCCTATGCCGGAGCTCGGTGCGGCATTACTCGAGGAAGCAGCCGCTAGGCCCAGACCGCGAATGGTCGCGTCTCGCCTGACCCAGAATACGACCAACACCGAAGCCGCCAAGGCGGCCAAGCCAGCCACGCAGACGCTGCGGCTGATGCGACCGCCCAGTGGATGTCCCGGGTGCGGGTGTCCCGGGTGCGGGTTTCCGGGGTGCACATTTTTTGCAGCACCCTGACGGCCGGAACGGGCCGTCTCGAGCTGCAACTTCAGCAGAACGGGCTGTGTGAAGTCGCGTGGTCCACGCCCAGTGTGGATCTCCTCCAACAGACTCTCGAGCGGTCGAAAGTCGTTGTCGTCGTGGATCCCCGCATCCTGCGTGCTGAGATCTGCGGGTTGGCCCGCGGGATTCGCGGACGCCGCCGGATTTCGAGGGAGCGAGCCGTCTTCGGGTTTCATCATGAATCGTCGCTGGGGCGAAGTTTTTCTTGAACGCAATCTTTGAGTTGTTGCTTGGCCCGTTGCATCAGGTTGCGGGCCCCGTGTTCGGAAATTCCAAGTGACTCGGCGATTGCCGCGCGACTGGCGTCATCTGCAAAACGCATTCGCAGGGCCAATTGTGCTCGCTGAGTTAGCCCCTGCAGACAAACTTTTAGCGCATCGATCGCACGATCGCCACTGAGGTCACGACCCGCCCAGCGGTCCCAAACCTCATCCAGTGGATCACTGGTGTAGAGCGTTCGCGCTCGGCCACCCTTGCGATGGAGCGATATAAGCAAATTGTGTGCCGTTCGTCTGAGGTAGGCGGCCGTGGCGAAGTCGTTGTGCTGCGTGAACCCTTCCTTTCGAAGTACTTTCAGGAAGGTTTCCTGGGTCAAGTCGTCCGCGAGCATCGGATCGCATCCGAGCATTCGGAGGTATCGCCAAACGCCCGCCTGATGCAGTTTGATCAGTTCCTCCGCCGATCGTGCGAGCGAGCTCTCGGCATCGAGTTGTCCAGCGTCTTCCGACTTCGCCCTGTCGTCCGACGCCGATTGCATGCTGATGGTTTGTCCAAGCGAGCGAGGGTCTCGCACGACAGGCGTGATCACGCGATCAAGTCCTGGATGACTTTCCCGCCGCCGGCGATTTTCATGGGACGACCGTTCTTGGAGGTGTAGGTCGTTTCGAGCGAAATCCCCAAACCCTTGCAGACGGTCGACATCAGATCCTCGCTAGTATACGGCTGAGTTTCAACCTCAGTTCCATCGCGGCTGGTCGATCCGACGGTGATGCCACCCTTCAACCCGCCGCCACCGACCACGACAGACCAAGAACGAGCCCAGTGGTCGCGACCGGCCTCCTGGTTGATTCTCGGCGTTCTGCCGAATTCACCCATCCAGATGATCGCCGTGTCACTGAGCATCTCGCGTTGGGCCAAATCTTCTACGAGAGCACTCATGGCGCGATCGAGGTTGGGCAACTTTTGGTCGGCCAGTGTGGGGTGGATGTTCTGATGGTTATCCCACCCGCCCAGATCGACCTCGACGAATGGCACACCCGCCTCCACGAGCCTTCGTGCCAACAGGCAACCGCGGCCAAACCCATCGGTCCCGTAACGTGCCTTGACCGCTTCAGGCTCCTGCTCGACCCGGAACGCGTTCATTTGATCGCTGGTCATCAGCTCGAGCGTCTTGCGGAGAACCTTCTGGTGTTCGCTGGCGGCATTTCCGGACGCCGCCCCTCCTGGACGTGTTCGCTTGACGAAATCGCTTTCGATCAGGTCCAGTGCGGCCATCCGCTGCATCAGACGTTTCTCATCGAGCTTCATTTCCAAGTTGCGGACCCGACCGTTGCTGTCGACGGCGAACGGAGCCCAAGCCATGCCCAAAAACCCGGGGCCTGCGCCGGGACCACCGATTGCCACGAACGGCGGGATTTCAAGGTCCGTCCGCTGTGCCATCAGTTCGTGAGCGACCACGGATCCGTAACTGGGGTGCTCGATGTTCGGATTGGGCACGAAGCCGGTGTGCATGTAATAACGCCCACGATTGTGATCGGCTTCGCGAGTCGACATCGATCGAACGATCGAAAGGTGCTTCATTTGGTCGGCCATCAACGGCAGATGCTCGCAGATCTGCATGTCCCCCGTGGTGCTGATGGGACGAAAGGGACCGCCCGTTGGAGCGCCAGGCTTGAGATCCCAGAGGTCGATCGTTGCGGGACCGCCACCCATCCAAAGCAGAATCGCCGCTTTGCGATTTTTTCGCATTTCGTCAGCATTCGCCCGGATCATGCCTCCGAATGACAAAGCCGTGCCCGCCATCGCCGATGCACCCGCGATGTGCTGAGCAAAGTGTCGCCGCGACATTCCCAGGGGGGCGCGAAGTCCGAAGGGGATTGTACTCATCATCAATTCTCTCGACTCGTTGGACATGACGGTGTGAATGCGACCATTTTCCGAAGCGCGGTGACCTAATGCTGCATAATGAATTCGTTGCTATTGATGATCGCCCACCAAAGGTCTTGGAGCATCGCGATCTCCTTGCCCTCCCGGGCCACCATCAGCTTGCTCGCCATCGTCAATTCATTGGGCGTCGGCCGTCTCGCTAAACCTGCCATGAACAGCGAGGTCAGGCGTTCTCGTGGCGTTTTTCCCTGAGTGGCCAGCCGCTTGAGAAAACTTCCCTCGCTGTCACTCGTCGCCTGCTTGGTCAATTCGCCGTTGAATAGCATCAGCGATTGCGGAATCGACCCGTTGAACGTGGTCGCCTCATCACCTTCGTCGGTGCCGAATGCCACCACAAACTGCTGCATCCATTGACGTCGCTGCTGCTCCTGTTGTTCATAGCTTCCCTTGCTCGAAGCACCAGTCGCCGCGACGAGTGACTGGTAGAGCTGCTCGGCACTCATCTGCCGGAGATAAAAGTGCGAGAATTTTGGCGATTCCCCTACGGCCGGGTCATCGACCTCGTTGGTCTGCGTGTGGCGGGCACTGAGCTGATAAGGCCTACTCAGCACAATCCATCGCATCAGTTGCTTGAGGTCGTAGCTGCTGGCTCGAAACTCGGCGCCGAGGTAATCCAACAGATCTGGGTGCGTCGCCGGATTGTGCGTGCCGAGATCGTCGATCGGTTTGGTGAATCCATAACCCAGAAAATGGGCCCACGTCCGATTGACAATCATTTTGTCGAGGTACGGACTCGCGAGCATCAACTTCGCCAGCTCTTGGCGTCGGTTCACGTCGCTGACATAACCGCTGATCGGAATCGACGTGTCGTCAATGAACACGGGATAGGCGACTTTGGTCAAGCCATTTCGAAGTTCATAGAAGATCAACGCATCGTTCGGATCGCCCGCCTCACCGGCAAAGTCCTGGTCGACCAATTCGGCGTGGTCGACGTCACGCGTGCCGGGAACGTACCTTCTTAACGACCGCGTCTGGCGGAAGAAGGCGTTGAAGTCCCAAAATCTTTGTTGCTTCCACTGGTTGAAAGGATGGTTGTGACACTGCGTGCACTGCACCTGCAATCCGAGGAAGGCCCGAGATGTGGTGCTCGTCGCCAACGTCCCGTTCTCATCGTTGACCTTGTCGATCAAAAAATTCGTCGCGCCATTGAATCCCGCAGTCCCCGGTTTGGTGGTCCCCACGGCTGTGACCAACTCGTACACCAATCGGTCGTACGATTTGTTGTTGGCGAACGAGTCTCGCAGGTACTTCAGCAGACCATCACGGTTGGTCATCGATCGGTTCTCGTTGCCGGCGCTGCGACCGACCAGAATGTTCGACCAGATCGTAGCCCAGTGCCCCGCATACTCCTCGGCGTAAGCGTCATCACCAAGCAATCGATCGACCAGGCGAGCCCGATTGCCCGACGAGCGGTCTTGAAGGAATTCACCAAGTTCGGCAAGCGTCGGAATTCGGCCGATCAAGTCGAGGTGAACGCGACGGCACCACGTCGCGTCATCGGCGACCTCTGCCGGACGTATCTCGTAGTCCTTCCACTGCTGCTCAATCGCGGCGTTGATCTCGAGGATTTGGGGCGCCACCGAATCCGCGCCGCGAACCGGCGTCAGGAACGACCCGGCCATTACCACAAGCCCGAACGCTGCCCGCGTGAGGGCGACAAAAGGGGGGGATGAAGATCGCGTCATGGATCCAATCGGCCGCCATAAGGTGAAATCGAAGATTAGATGTCTATCGAAACAACGCCCCGTGGTGGCCCCGATACTCAAAATGCCGAATCTTTTACCGCTTCCTGATGGCCCTTTTCTGGCACAACGCTGCAATCGGTGTTACCTCTACTTTAGCACGAGGGCGACCCGAGCGTGCTTTTGAGGGCGCTACGGCGATGGTTTCAGGTCGATTCGGGCAGGGCTGCGAGAGAGAGCACCGGCAGTTCGAGCCAATCGGTGATCAGAACACGCTGCACCAGCGGTTCATTGAGGTGTCTCCCGACGATATCCATCAATCGGTCTCGAATCTGGGCGTGAGTGGGATCGACGAGCCACTTCGGCTCGACCTGTCGTAGCAGTTGCTCAGCGGATTCCTTGATTTCCACGCGTACCTGCTTCAAAGCATCCTCGGCTTGGATTCGCCGACTGGGGTCCGCAATCGCGTGCAGCCGGAAGTGATAGACTTTGTCGAGATCGCCGCTCGACTGGAAACGAAACGTCCCGATCTCGATCGCAGAGCTACGGGTGTGTGTCAGCCTGGCCACTCGACTTCGGACGTAGCCGATGATCGTGGCGTGCGCGACCACTACAATCAGAATCAGCACGGCTGGCCAGTAACGACGAAACAGATTCACGGCAGCATGACAGGTTATGGGGCCGAAAGAGTTCAAGTCGGTTGAGTCTAGGTCGCAAACGCCCGTCGTGTACCGAAAATCGTGATGCCAACCCAAACGATTGCCACGAGCCGCCCCCGCACCGTCGCCCTTCCGGGCGGCGTCGTGATGTTCGTCAGCCCCAAGTCGGGCACCGGGCTGGGCCGCGATTGCATCGACCAGGTCATCAATCAATTGGGGGCCCTCGGAGTTCGAGTCACCCGAACGTCGGATGTCGGACGTTTGCGTGAGATGACCGGAATCATCGCCGGGGCCGACCGTCCCGACTGCGTCGTGGCCGCGGGGGGCGACGGTACGCTCGTGCTGGTGGCGCAACAAGTTCCGGCCGAATTGCCTCTGATCCCATTGCCCCTGGGCACCGAGAATCTCCTCGCCAAACACTTTGGTTACAGCAATCAGGTTCAGCACGTGTGCCAGACCGTGCTACGGGGTCATGACCAGCGGATCGATGCGGGCCTCGCCAATGACCGATTGTTTCTGGTGATGGTTACCTGTGGCTTGGATGCCGAGGTGGTCCGATCCACCCATTTGAGACGTCGCGGACACATCACTCGACTTGCCTACGCGGCGCCGTTGCTGCGGACTCTCCTGAGATACCGCTACCCCACAATCTCCGTCGCCTACTGTCGTCCCGGTTCGGCCAACGCGTCGGCCAGCGTCTCCGTCGATTGCCGATGGGCAATGTTCTACAACCTTCCCCGCTACGCGCTGGGGCTAGGGATCGAGCCCGATGCCAACCCCAACGACGGTAGTCTAAATTTTTGCGGATTGACGCGGGGCTCGGTCGTTTCGACTCTTCGTTACCTGGGCGGGATCGTGAGCAAACGTCATATTCACTGGTCCGACGTGGTTCGGCAGGAAATGATCCGGTGCCGGGTCACTTCGACGTCGAGGGTGTCCTATCAGGTTGATGGAGACTACGGGGGACGGCTACCGCTGGAGATCCAGGTATTGCCGAACCGCGTCACGCTGCGGTTGCCACCGCGGGCGGGGGCGATTTCATCGATAGAGCAAACTCGCCCTTGATCGCAGGGATCTCCGACTCTCGAAACTCTCGAACGCCTTGCAATTCCGGTGATCATCCCGGCCGAACATGAATCAGCCTCTCAGTGACGATCCCCTGTACTCATCGATCGTGCAGCCCGTGCCAATCGGCCGCTACGCCTGCGGCGATGGATCGCTCGTTGTCATCGCCGGTCCTTGCGTTTTAGAGACCGATGATCTCACACGAAGAATCGCCGAAAAGCTTCGTCGGATTGGCGAGCGATTGGGTTTGCGGATCATCTTCAAGGCCTCGTTTGATAAAGCCAATCGCACCAGTCTGACGGCGCGCCGAGGCCCCGGGATCCATGAGGGTCTCGAAATGCTGGCTCGGGTCAACGCGGAGACTGGTTTGCCAACCACGACCGATATTCACCTGCCCGAACAGGCGGCACCGGTGGGCGAAGCCTGCGACTTGCTTCAAATTCCCGCTTTCCTGGCCAGGCAAACCGATCTGTTGGTCGCCGCCGCAAAAACAGGGCGCCCGGTGAACGTCAAGAAAGGCCAGTTCATGTCACCCGAGGACATGCGCTACGCAGTCGAGAAGATTCGAAATACGCCTTTTGAGCAGGACCGCTCCGCCGAGAGCCTTCCCGCCGCTCGTCCGAGCGGTGACGCACCCCCACGGGTGATGCTTTGCGAACGCGGAACTTTTTTCGGTTATGGGCGATTGGTCAATGACATGACCGCGCTGCCGCTAATGCGTTCGCTCGGGGTGCCGGTAGTCTTTGACGCCACTCACAGCGTGCAGCGTCCTGGGGGACTTGGTGGTCGGACGGGCGGCAATCGCCAAATGGTCGAACCACTCGCTCGCGCCGCCGTAGCGATCGGAGTGGACGCATTGTTTTTCGAGACCCACCCGTCGCCCGACCAATCGCCCAGCGACGGACCCAACATGATCCCTCTGGACCAATTCCAATCGCTTCTGGAACGCTTGATTCTTGTCGACCAGACCATTCGTTCGCTCCCCCAACCCGATGTCACTTGAATGAGTCTTTCTTCCCGGTTGGCTTTGGCCAGTGTGCTGCTGATCTTGATCTCGGCGGTGACGCCTTGGCTGGTCGGCTGCCGCCGCGATGACACCCAGACGATCCGATCGATCCAGGCGTCGCGGCAGGCGCGGCAGCAGGCCGAAACGAAAGTGGACCATCTCGGGGAAGCCCTCCGCCTGATTTCCAAGCTGGTGGACCTTCAAAGCGAGACCGCCAATCGACAGATCATTTACCACCTCAATGCCTGGTCGGTCGGACAGTACGGCGCAGCCAGTGAGCTACCCATGGGGTCCGATTCCGGCTCGTCCAGCGCCTCCACGGAGCAATCCGATCCGACGGTTGCGGCGACCCCGTTTCGCCCGACTCGGTTGTTGGCGACGGTGTCGGACATCGTTCCTCCCGAGGACGCTTTGGAGGTCACATCGCGTGAATCGTTCATCCCGTTGGACGTCAAGCACCTGAGGTACAGCTACCTGACGCGGCGAATCGCCGAAACCGTTCAACAGGGCACGCTTTCGGACCCATTGTTTCAAGCGTGGATCGATGATCAGGTCGACGAGGTGGGTTCGCAAGTCGCCGGCGAGTTGACCGTGGCGCTGAAGTTGTTTGATTGGACGGTCCGTAATATCGCGTTGGAGCCGATGGTATTGACGGATCCCGAGCCGCCGACGCCACCGCTTCCGATGGGGATGCGATTCCGGGGACCCGGCTACCGGCAGACACCTTTTCAGACCCTGTTTCGAGGGACCGGTGACGCGCTGCAGCGGACCGGCGTCTTCCTTGCGCTCTGCCGGCAGGCGCTCCTACCTGCCTGTTTGTTGGCGATCCCGGAGGAGGGCGGGACACAGCTTCGCCCTTGGACCGCCGCCGTATTGATCGGTTCAGAACTTTACCTATTCGATTGCGGCCTCGGCATTCCCGTCGTTGGCCCCAATCAAGTCGGAATCGCCACATTGTCGCAGGCCCGACGCGACGCAACGGTCCTCAGGAGGCTTAACGTTCCGGGTTGGTTCGACTATCCGATCCAGCGGGACGATGTCCAGCAGTGCACAGCGTTATTGTTTGTCGAGCCCGAGGGACTGAGTCTCCGGGCCAAGCGTTTGCAGGGAGCCTTGACCGGCGAGCGAAGGATGGTGTTGTTCGAAGACGCCGATGCGATGGCGGAACGATTTGAATCGCTTAGCGGGGTGGCCGTGACGCGGCTTTGGGATTTGCCGCTCATGGCACGCGTTTACGAAGCGTCCGTGGCGCGATTGGCTGATGAAGATCCGATGGTCTCCTTTTTCCTTCAAGCCCCCTGGGCAATACTCGAGGGTGAAT
>JBGTCJ010000571.1:0-3003 GCA_041748895.1 Pirellulaceae bacterium | reverse complement strand
ATTCGTCAAAGCCGACTGCTTCGAATACCTGGCCCAAGCGACCGCGCGCGGCGACCGGTTTGATGCTGTGATTCTTGACCCCCCTAGGTTCGCAGGATCTCGCCATCAAACCGACGCGGCGCTGCGTGCCTACCAGCGCCTCAATTCGATGGCGATCGCGTTGCTCCCACCGGGAGGCGTCTTGGTAACGTGCAGTTGTTCGGGCCGCGTATCCCGCAGTGACTTCCTCAACATGCTGTGCGATGTGGCACGCCGGGCGGGACGCGAACTCACACTGTGGCAGACCAGTGGGGCGGCGCCCGACCATCCGATTTCGGTCTCCTGTCCAGAAACCGACTACCTAAAGTGTGTGATCGCTGAGGTCACCTAGAACTCATTTGGCCCCCCATTTGGCGATCGCTTGATTTGAGTTTTTCATGAGCAACGATTACGGTGTGGAAAGGTCGGATCGATTGATCGGGTACGCTCGCGGCGTATCAGTTTGCTACAATCCGGCCCAACCGAGACTTGGTGGGTGCCCCCTTGTGCCTCGCGCGGGTTGGACCGAGACGCGGCCAGTCGGGATTTTCTTCTCCACTCGTCAGAGCTTCGAATGAGCGTCGGCGTCACGATCAAGGTTTTGCACGGAGCCGATCGCGGAAAGGTCTTTCACGACTTGAACCCCCCGTTGACGATCGGACGCGAGGAGGGCAACTCGATCCAACTCAATGACGAGCGAGTGAGCCGTTGTCATTTCAAGATTCAGCGTGACAACGACCGATTGGTACTGACCGACCTTGACAGCACCAACGGGACCAAGGTCAACGGCGACGAGTGCCAACTTCGCATCCTTCGTCACGGTGACCTGATCGCGGTGGGGCGAACGTTGATGTTGGTGGGAACCGAGGAGCAGATCGCCGCACGGATGGCCGCGATGAACGCCGGTGGGGTTGAAAGCGGAACGCTTTCTCATGATCCGGGCGGGCGAGACAGTTCGTTGCTGCTGGATCTCAGCAGCCATCCCAAAAGCCCGAGTCCCCGGCCAGGATTCAACAAGTTGAACATGTTTGATCCACCGGCCCTGCCCGATCGAATGTCGCCGGGCCAGGCGGCGCAGCTCTGTGAGATTCTCGAGTACCTACAGTCACGGATCCACCGCCTGATTGAGGGAGCCAAGGTTGAGGACGCCAACGGACGCGTCACCCTAGGACTTGATCACTGGCAGCAGTTGCTCGATGTTCAGAGCCGGCTCGGCACCCTGATTCGTCAGATCGCTGATCCCTGATAGCCTGCCGTTGCCCCCGCCCGTCATCGTTCTTCGCGGCCAGTCGCCGCTACTTTCAATGGAGTGTCCTGCGAAATGTCCGATCGTCCCTTCGTCCACCTGCATTGCCACAGCCACTACAGCCTGCTCGACGGTGCTGGCGACATCGGCAAGCTGATCCGGCGTGCCAAAGAGCACGGGATGAACGCGCTCGCGTTGACCGATCATGGCAATCTTCATGGGGCGCTCGAGTTTTACCGCAAAGCCAAGGATGCCGGAATCAATCCGATTATCGGTTACGAAGCGTACATCGCGCCCGGCAGCCGACACGAGCGTGGCGGCGCCGGGAGCAGCAAAGACGCGAGTTACCACCTGACGCTGCTGGCCCAGAACCGAACCGGGTTCCGAAACCTCGTCAAACTCGCCTCGGCCGCATCGCTCGAGGGATTCTATTTCAAGCCACGGATCGACAAGGAGATCCTCCGGGCTCACAGCGAAGGGATCGTTTGCCTCTCGGGCTGCGTCAGCAGCGAGTTCAGCCGCGCCGTCCTCAAAGGGGTCGATACGGCCGAGGTGGAGAAGGAAGCCCGTGAAATCACCGGTTGGTTCCAAGGCGTCTTCGGCGATCGCTACTTCATCGAGGTGATGAACAATGGCGTCGAAATCCAAAGGCTGCAGCTCGAGGGTGCCGTCGACATCGCGCGGCGGACGGGAATCCCCGTCGTCGCCACAAGCGACACACACTACGTCGATCCGGGCGACGCCGAGGCCCAGGACATCATGCTCTGCATCAACACCGGAAGGTTCCGGACCGACACGTCGCGGATGAAGATGGATGGTGATCAGTACTTCCTCCGCAGCCCGGAGCAGATGTATGAAAAGTTCCCTGGGCTCGAAGACGCCGTTGCCCGCAGCCAGCAGATCGCTGACAGCGTCGATATCGA
Source organism: Pirellulaceae bacterium (assembly GCA_041748895.1). Taxonomy (GTDB): domain Bacteria; phylum Planctomycetota; class Planctomycetia; order Pirellulales; family Pirellulaceae; genus UBA6163. The sequence continues at coordinate 816 of JBGTCJ010000571.1, read as the reverse complement.
CCTTCAACTCGGTAAACACTACTTCCCCAAATTCGAATGTCCCCAAGAACTGAAGGCGATCGACTACCTACGGCAACTCTGCATCCAAGGTTTGTTGGAACGTTACGAGGGAAACACGCAGCGATTGGTCGATGGAAAATTGTCCGACGAGGTTCAGCAGCGACTCGAACGCGAACTCGGTGTGATCGAAAAGCTTGGCTATCCCACTTACTTTTTGATCGTTTGGGATTTCGTCAACCACGCCCGAGACAATGGGATCTGGGCGACCGCCCGAGGAAGCGGCGTGGGCGCCTTGGTCTGCTACGCGCTTTACCTCTCCCATGTCTGTCCCCTGCAATATGACCTTCTGTTCGAGCGTTTTCTCGACGAAAGTCGAATCGAGCCGCCAGACATCGATATCGATTTCGACAAGGATCGTCGGGGCGAGGTGATCGATTACGTCAAGCGGAAGTACGGGCATGAGAACGTTTGCCAGATCGGAACGTTCGGAACGCTCGCCGCCCGTGCGGCGATCAAGGATACCGGTCGCGCGTTAGGCATTCCACTGGTCCGCGTGAACCAGATCACGGAGATGGTTCCTGATGAGTTAAAGATCACGCTGCCCAAGGCGCTCGAGCAAAGCGAAGACCTAAAACGTACTTATGAGAGTGATCCTGAGATTCGCGAGTTGCTCAATCTGGCGATGCGAATTGAGGGTTTGGCGAGAAACGTGGGAACGCATGCCGCCGCCGTCGTTATCGCCGATAAACCGCTAACGGAGTATGTGCCGGTTTGCCGTGTCTCGGGTAAGCAAGACGTGATCACGCAGTGGCCGAT
>JBGTCJ010000570.1:0-4516 GCA_041748895.1 Pirellulaceae bacterium | reverse complement strand
GCCTCTCCCACACAGCAACGCGAGCCGAGCGGCAAAATCGGTTCTGTCGGGCCGCACGGCTCGCGCCGTGGCGTTGAAATGGCCGGTAGGGAGGCCGCACGGCTCGCGCCGTGGCGTTGAAATGGCCGGTAGGGAGGCCGCACGGCTCGCGCCGTGGCGTTACCGTGCCTACTGATCATCGTCGCCGTGGCGTTACCGTGCCTACTGATCATCGTCGCCGTGGGTGTCCTTCCACTGCGTCGACAACCGCTGGACCGCGGCGTGTAGCCGGCTTTTGACGGTCCCCACCGGAATTCCGAGCACTTCAGCCGCCTCGCGATACTTGAGCCCCTGGTAGTAGACCAGATGCACAACCCTTTCGAGCGAGTCGCCGAGAGACGAAACAGCCCCCTGGACCCAGCGTCGATTTTCCTCATCAGTCGCCGAATCCAACGGATCACGCGAATTGGCCGCGAGTTTTTCACCCCAGCTGGTGGGCTTGCTGTCCATCTCGCCCCCGGTCGGCGCGTCAAGACTGACCATTCGATGGCGACGGTTCCGCCGCTGGACGTCGATCGCCTGATTGGTCGCGATCGCATACAGCCATGGGCGAAATCGCCGGCCAGTGTCGAACTGTTCGCACTTCAGGTGAACCTGAACAAACGTTCCCTGAAACGCATCTTCCGCCAACTCTGCCACGCCGATGTACCGCCGCAAATAACTGTAGATCTCGTTCTCGTAGCGCCGCATCAGCGTCTCAAAGGCGCGCCGATCGCCTGAGACCCGATAACGCTCGAGCAGCAACTCATCGGTGTCCTCGACGGTGTACGTCGGCATCGACGGCGATCTTGACGGACCCTTGCTGACGCTCGGCTGGACCTTGGAAGTCTGGTGGCCGGATTCGACGATGGGGCGATGGAGCGTTCTCACAAGCTTTTCTCCTGGACATAGCCAGCCAACGGTCGGCTAACTGACTTGGACTCATTCTAGCAGTTGTGTCCCTTCTGAATCTTCAAACCACTCACTTGGGTAGCCGAAACGCCACTAAAGTCGTTTTCAGGCAATCGGAATCCCTTTAGGTGAGTCATTATCCGCACTCGGCAAGGTCCTGCCAAGAGGAAACGCGATCTTTTTTGTGCCTTTGCCTCATGACTTTCGTATCAGCGTCAATTTCCCCGGCTTTACGCGAGCAGCGGTGTGTCTTTATATTCCTCACCCGCGCCGGAGTGGCGGAATGGCAGACGCGCTGGATTCAAAATCCAGTGATCGCAAGATCGTGTGGGTTCAAGTCCCACCTCCGGTACCTTCCTTTTGCCCGAGGTCTTCAAGGTTGCGTCCTCATGACTGCTGACTCCGTGGGCAAACCGCCGTTGGCCTTGGCGCATGCTTCCTGGCTGACGCGTCCCCGACATGGGCGTTATGGAACCGTTTGACTTTCAACCTCGGACGCGAATCGTCTTTTCCGCCGGGTCGATTTCTCGTCTCGGGGATTTGGCGATTTCTCTAGGATGTCGTCGAGCTCTGGTCGTCTCGGATCAGGGCGTGGTCGCTGCCGGCCATTTTGCCGCCGGTGCCGAGAGCCTCCGTACCGCTGGGTTAGAAGTCTCGTCGTTTCATGATTTTGGCGAAAACCCAACGACGGCGATGGTCGACGCCGGGGCAACTGCGGCAAAGCGCTTTAGCCCAGACCTGCTGATCGGACTGGGCGGTGGGAGCAGCTTGGATTGTTGCAAGGGGATCAATTTCATCCATTGCTGCGGCGGGTCGATGCACGACTACCAGGGCGTTGGCAAGGTGACGCGTGACTTGCTGCCGATGATCGCCGTCCCCACCACGGCCGGGACGGGCAGTGAGTCCCAATCGTTTGCATTGATCAGCGATGCTCGAACGCACGTGAAGATGGCCTGCGGAGACCCTCAGGCGGCTTTCCGCATTGCGCTGTTGGACCCTCTTCTGACACGAACGCAGCCTCCTCGGGTGACGGCGCTAACGGGTATCGACGCCCTTTCACATGCCATTGAGTCCTTCGTCACAACCCGTCGCAACGCGCTTTCGACCATGTTCAGCCATCAAGCGTTCGGGTTGCTCGCGCGAGGATTTCCGAAGGTCCTCCGCGACGGCAATGACGTCGATGCTCGCGGGCAGATGCAATTGGGTGCCTGTTTCGCTGGAATGGCAATTGAGTCTTCGATGCTTGGCGCCGCTCACGCGACAGCCAATCCGTTGACCGCCCGGCATCAAATCCCCCACGGCCAGGCCGTCGGCATGATGTTGCCCGCGGTGATTCGGATGAACGGCGACAAGCACGCGGAATGGTACGCGGAATTGCTCGCGGAAATTGAACCGGTCGTGCAGATCGAACGGGCACCCGAACGATTGGCAACTCTGATCGAGGAGTACCTGAAGCTGGCGGGTATGGCGACGAAACTCAGCGAGTTGGCCATAGGTCCGGATCAGATCTCCGCGTTGGCCGAAGATGCGCTCAAGCAGTGGACGGGCACGTTCAACCCGATCCCGCTGGACCCTCACCGCGTTGGCCTGTTGTATCACGCCGTGGTCTGATGGCCGTGTGAACCATCGGGAATCCACGGGAAATCGCGACTGGCGATCGCCTCATCACTCGGACGGGTGGGAAATCATGAAGTCGATCGCGCTGGCATTGAGCGTGCTCCTTAACCCGTCTCGGCGGCGAAACGTCCTGGTGTTGGCGCGGATGTTGATCGCGTTCCTGGGGATCGTCATTCTCTACACCGGTATTTTTCACGCGTTGATGGTTCGCGAAGGGCAATCACACAGTTGGGCCACCGGCGTCTACTGGACCCTCGTGATGATGTCGACGCTGGGACTGGGCGACATCACTTTCGAGTCAGATCTGGGTCGGATCTTCTCGGTGATTGTCTTGCTGTCGGGAACGGTTTTCATGCTGGTGCTGTTGCCGTTCATGTTCATCCAATTCTTTTACGTTCCCTGGTTGGAGGGACAAGCGATCGCGAGAGCGCCGAGGGAACTGCCGGCCAAGACTTCAGGACACGTCGTCTTGACGCACCACGGGTTGGTCGAGCAATCGCTCATTCGGCTGCTTGATCGATCGCGTATTGCCTACGTCGTCTTGGTAGCCGATCTCGAGACCGCGCTGCGGCTGTACGACGAGGGTTATCGCGTGATGGTAGGCGACTTGGACGATCCACAAACGTATCAGCACGCGCGTGTGGAGCGTGCGGCGCTAGTGGTCGCCAATCAATCCGACACCACCAATTCAAACATCGCCTTCACGGTCCGAGAGATTTCTGAATCGGTGATGATCGTGTCGACGGCGGCGGCAGCCGCCGCGGTGGACATCCTGGAATTGGCGGGCAGCAGTCAGGTTTTGCAGTTCGGCGAGATGCTGGGCCAGGCGATGGCTCGGCGGGTGTTGGGCCGGGACGCGCGAAGCCACTTGATCGGCCAATTCGGGGCGCTGAGGATTGCCGAGGCCGCGGCCGCCGGAACACCGCTGGTTGGCCGCAGCCTCCGCGAGATTCGACTTCGCGATCATGTCAATGTCACGGTCGTCGGCGTCTGGGAACGAGGGAAGTTTGAGGTCCCCGGCCCGGATACCAGGATCAATGCCAATTCGGTGTTGGTGCTCGCGGGGTCCGAGTTGCAACTCACCGAGTACGACAGCCTATTCACGATTTACAGCGGTGAGGACGCACCGGTGATCATCCTCGGGGCCGGCCGCGTGGGGCGTGCCACGGCGAGTGCGCTGCAGCGACAGGGAATCGATTATCGAGTCGTTGAGAAAATGCCCGATCGCCTCGGGGAACCGGAGAAATACAACCTCGGTGACGCGGCGGAGCTGGAAATTCTCGAGAAAGCGGGGATTCGACACGCATCATCGGTTGTGATCACCACACGTGATGACGACGTCAACGTCTACCTGACCATTTACTGCCGGCGGCTCCGCCCCGATATTCAGATCCTAGCGCGGGCGAACTCCGAGCGAAACGTGTCCACGCTGCACCGTGCCGGCTCCGATTTCGTCCTCTCCTACGCGACGACCGGCGCCAACATGTTGTTCAATTTGCTCAAGAAGACCAACGTGCTGCTCTTGGCCGAGGGGCTCGATGCGTTTCGCGTGCCGCTGCCTTCCTCACTTGTCGGCAAATCGTTGATCGAAGCGAGGATCCGCGAGATCAGTGGCTGTAGCGTGGTCGCCGTTGTCGATGGTGACTCGTTCGAGGTCAACCCCAAGGCCACTCAGCCGCTTCGTCAAGGGATCGATCTGGTCGTGATCGGCGATATCGAATCGGAAGCCAAGTTCTTTCGCGAGTTCATTGACTAGCGATAGCGGCCGAGCCTCACACGTGCCCCTCAATGGGACCGCGGTCCGCGACCACGGCATCGGGGAGCACGCTATCGGGAAGAACGTCCGTTTTTTCCCAGAAAGTTGCAAAAAAGACGGCAGAAATCAGCACCGCCAGGCCGGCGGGCATGAGCCAAAACATGGGGGCTCCCGCCAGCCACCCTTCCTCCGTCGTCGCGTCCAGTCCGATCC
>JBGTCJ010000569.1:0-4562 GCA_041748895.1 Pirellulaceae bacterium | reverse complement strand
GCGCTTTGGTGGTCGAGTGAACGCGATTTGATCTCTTCGCCCTTGGCGCGATCCAACCGCGAGATCAACCGTTCGGCTGCCGCACGAGCCTCCGCCTCGCTCTCGCGGACGATCACGTGCGCGCGAAACCCGAAGTCGATTTGGCGACCGTACTGGGCCGCCTTGTCCGACATCTCTCGCATCGTCTGGGCGATCCGATCCTCGGTCTCGGGCCACATCAGAAACACATCGCAGTGTTTGGCACAGAGGTCCTGTGCGGCGGGGGAGATTCCGCCGAAATACATCAGCGGTCCACCGTTTTGCTGAAACGGCTTCGCCGCCTCGGTGTTCGGAAGGCTGAATTGATAGTGTTTCCCGTTCCACTCAAAAGGCCCCTCGCAGACCCACATCGCCTGCAGAATCTGGATGATCTCGCTGCTTCGTTCGTAGCGAGTTTGGCTGTCCTCCTTCAATCCTGGCATGTCCGACGAGATGACGTTGATCGCGAATCGACCTCGTGCGATGTGATCGACGGTCGCGATCGCGCGAGCGAGCATCGGCGGCCAAACCTCACCCATCCGCAGCGCCACCAATTGGTTGATGTGGGTCGTTTGAACCGCCATCGCCGCGGCAAACGTCAGCGCGTCCTGACCCACGATCCATCCCGAGGGCAGCAAAATGTTCTGGAATCCGTTCCGCTCCGCTCGACGGACGATTTCACCGCAGTGCTCAAAACTCGATCGGAGCTGCCCGTCAGGAACCCCGAGGTACTCGTAGTCATCACCGCACAGCGCCGAGAACCAAGAAACTTCGACGCGCCGCTGACGTGTGCGGATGTCAAGTCCATTCATCACGAGGGGTGCCTCGGTGTGCGGGGAAGTTTGCGCAGCGATCGGATGTCTGGAGGTCGCGCGGCAGCGATACCACCGAAACGACTCTGCTTCATGAAACTTGCCGATTACTTTAATGCTGCATTCACCACACGTGTCGCACGAGACGAAATTCGCAGGGACCCAATCGGTAGGGGACGAGCGACGGACAGCCAGGCCTCCGCTTTACAACGGTTATCCGAAACGAGATACTGGTGGGTTGACCGAGCACCACGGGTCAACCGTCCCGCGTTAACCTTTCCCATGGCAGGCGTGCCGAGGAAAGGTTTCTTTTTTGTATTTTGCCAGGCAAGTTCACAGCTACTAGGAGTGGTGTCATGCACGAATCGGTGCCGATGACCCGAGAAGGATTCAACAAGATCAGGGCAGAAGTCCAGCGGTTGGAGCACGACGAATTGCCGTTGATCACCGAAAAATTGGCTGAGGCGCGAGCTGAGGGAGACCTCAAGGAGAACGCCGAGTACCACGCCCAGCGGGAGAATCAAGGGATGCTGATGGCCAAGATCAGCGAGCTCAAGAGCAAGCTCGCCAGTGCCACGATCGTCGATGTTTCGACGCTCCCCAAAGACGAGGTCGTGTTTGGTTGCACGGTGACGGTCGAAGATTTGGTCTACGGTGATGAGGAGTCGTTCACGCTCGTGGGCGCTGGCGATGAGGATTACGACGCGGGGAAGATCTTGGTCACCAGTCCGATCGGTCAGGGATTGATTGGAAAGAAGGTGGGAGAGATTGCCGAGGTCCAAGCACCCGCGGGTTTGCTCAAGTTCAAAATCCTCAAGATCTCATTCGATCACTAGCCAGTTCGCGGCCAGGTCGCCGGATCGGCAGGCAACGGCCCAAGGGAGTGTAGTGGATGACCTCGCCTCAACCCAGGAAGGCCGCCCCCGGCGACGAAGGGTCACTGATCGCAGGTGACGCTCGGAATCGCGTTGGCCCAGACTTGGGAGTCCCCGCCGCGGGTGGCCGCGATGTGGAAATCAGAGGAGAAACCGAATCGGCCGGTTGTTTTCCGGCGATCTTGGCCGCCACGCTGTTGATGGGCGTCGTTCTTTTCATCACCTTTGCGTTGGCCGCTTGGGCAATTTTCGGCAAGCGCGGCGAGTTGGCCGTCAGAACGCTGCGGGCAACGCTGATCCCCGAACTCGAGCAAAGCCGTCTTGAACCGGACACGAAACAACAGATCCTCAGCCAACTGAACCGGTTCGCGGAAGACGTCGAGCAGGGGCGTCTGGAGAACTGGCAAGCCGGTGGCGTGATGCAACGCCTCGTCAAGTCGCCCCTAATGCAATGGGGCGACCTGGAGTTCATCGACCTTTGGGTACAGCAAAATCTGCCGCCGCCCGAGAGCGAAACGATCCACAAGCAGATCACGCGATTCTTTCGCGCGGCGGAACTCGATCGTGCCATCGCGACCGATTTGCAGGATATCCTCGAGCCAGTGACCGATCGCGATCCGGATTCTTGGTTTCCTCGATTGAGATTACCGCTCACCGAGTCAGGGGTCCGCGAAGTCGGCGAGCGAGCGCGGATCGTTGCCGACAGGGCAGAAATCCCTGACCAAGCCTTCGAAAATGTTTCGCTCCCAGAAATCATCCGGCGACTGATCGATTTGGGGACCAGCCGTGGGGCGACGTGAGGCCCGATGACAACGCGCAGCGGCTTGACGTGGGATCAGAATGAATCGAAATCCGGCCGAAAACATTTGGCCCGCCACCCAATGCTGAGGATGTCATTCGTTGTCTGACAAGAAAGTCATTATCGTCGGTGCCGGCCCCGGTGGGCTCGCCGCAGCGATGCAGTTGGCTCACGCTGGCGTCAAGGTCACACTGCTTGAGAGCCGCGAGGTGGTTGGTGGGAGGACTTCACCGATCGAAATCGACGGCTACCGGTTCGATTGTGGACCGACCTTTTTTCTCTACCCGCGCGTGCTCGAGGAGATCTTTCAATCGGTCGGCTATCGACTCGCGGACGAAGTGCCGATGAAGCGGCTCGATCCGCAGTACCGGCTGACCTTCGGCGGCGGCGGCCAACTCGACTGCACACCGAACCTCGAGGAAATGGATCGGCAGATCGAGCGGCTGTCTCCGGGTGACGTGGGTCAGCTCAGTCGTTACATGGACGACAATCGCGTCAAGCTCGAGCGTTTTCGGCCGATCCTCGAACGCCCTTTCCATTCGGTTTTCGATCTGATGCGTCCCTCGCTGTTGGGCGCCGCGAGACACGTTCACCCGTTTCGCTCACTCGGCGAGGAATTGTCTCGCTACTTTAAGGATCCGCGGCTGGTGATCGCCTTTGCGTTCCAAAGCAAGTATTTGGGAATGTCCCCATTCCAGTGCCCGAGCCTGTTCAGCATCTTGTCCTACCTGGAATACGAGTACGGTGTTCATCATCCGATCGGCGGTTGCAGCCGCGTCAGCCAACGGATGGCAGAACTCGCCACGTCAATGGGCGTCGACGTCCGGTTGTCGGAACCGGTCACGTCGCTCGAGTTTCGGGGCCGCAAGATCTGTGGAGTGATCACCGACCAAGGCCGTTACCCCTGCGATGCGATGGTGGTCAACGCCGATTTTGCCGAGGCGATGAAACGACTCGTGCCCAACCCGATGCGTCGCCGTTGGAGCGACCAAAAACTAACCCAAAAACAGTACTCCTGCAGCACCTTCATGCTTTATCTCGGCATTGAAGGGCGATACGACGACCTGCCGCACCACAATATCCACATCAGTCGAGATTACGATCGCAACCTTCGGGAGATTGAGCAGGAACACATCCTCAGCGAGGATCCTTCCTTTTACGTCCAGAATGCCAGCGTGACCGATCCGACGCTTGCACCCGAGGGCCACAGCACGATCTACGTGTTGGTTCCCGTGAGCCACCAACACGCCAATATCGATTGGAACCGTCAGGCAACGGCATTTCGCGAACGGACGCTCGACAAGTTGGAGGCGATTGGACTGGGCGACATCCGCGATCGGATTCGTGTCGAACATCGAATTACACCGGACGATTGGCACAGTCAGTACCGAATTTACCGCGGCGCGACGTTCAACCTTGCTCACAACCTCGGTCAAATGCTTCATCGCAGGCCGCGCAACCGGTTCGAGGAACTCGATGGCGTTTACCTTGTCGGTGGCGGCACGCATCCCGGCAGCGGGCTGCCAGTGATCTACGAATCGAGTCGCATTAGCAGCCGGCTCCTTTTGGCTGACCTCGGTTTGAGCACCCGATTCATCGATGCCGCATCACTGCCGCTTGGCGTTCCGCAGCCAAGTTTCGCGACCTAGCCCCGCCTTTTTGCCTCGTCAGCGGCGCCCGGATTGATCTATCGGCGGCCAATCGCGATTCGAGACAATGGTCACGATCCTCGGGGAACCGAGGCGGCAACTCGCTCCACGGAAGGATTGATGAAAGGCTGGTCGGGGACTCCATTCTGTTTGCTAGTGCGTACGACGGATCCCAAATCGGCTGGGTCTGCCGCCTCCCCGAGGTGGCTTCCCAAGGGGCCGCTGTCGTGGATCCGCGATGCGATTCTGCTGGCATTGCTCGCCGGTGGCTCGGCACGTAGCCAACCGCCGGCCCCGCCCGAGGATGCCAGCGCGCGGCGACCGATTCCAAAACTCAGCACCGAGGCCGACCGCCGCAACGATCGTCGCGACGACGTCACCAACGGGAAAGGGGCGACGCTTCCGCCGC
>JBGTCJ010000568.1:0-3353 GCA_041748895.1 Pirellulaceae bacterium | reverse complement strand
AACGCCATTACCACCATCAATACATTCCGACTCATCTCAATTCTCCAGTGGATCCAGGTACTTCGAAACTAATCCTTTCGCAAACTAACGGCACCCCGATCCGCTGGGGCTGCCCTCATGTCCGCGATCAAGGACAGCTTGAACGCGAAATTCGACTGTCGCAAAGGCAATCTAAGTAGACTGCGAAAACATTGCCGACAACGCAAACTTGGTCGAAAATTAAGCAAGCACCCCGCGGCTGTCAATCGGCTAGCGGAAGAATGCCACCAGAAACCGTTGATTTGCGCGCAGGCTCTACGGGTCAAAACACGAGGGACCGATTGAAACATGTGGCGAAATCCGCCCCTGCAGAGGGGCAACGGGTGGGGCGATTCGACGTAGGACACCAGCGTCATAATCCATTCGCCACCTGCCCCCGATCAACGTAGAGCAGTCCGTGGGTCCTGACCCGTCGATCCCAAACCTCGCTGGGTCCCCGTTGAGCCCAGACGACCCCAACTGAAAAAGATGCCTTGGCCCTGAGATCGGTACCGTTTGGCCGCAAACTGCGAGCGCTAGCAGGCTCGCCGTGATGAGCGTTGCCGCTCCCCGAATGCCCATCGGCAAATCGAAAGCGGCTCCGCTAGGGTGGATGAAGGGACTCGAACCCTCGACATTCGGAACCACAATCCGACGCTCTAACCAACTGAGCTACACCCACCGTACCTGGCCGAAATGTAATCCGTCGCCAAATTTGGGTCAACGGTCACCACTCGCCACATTGTCGGGTGCCTGCCAGCCCGCGGACGAAATGGAGAATTTTCAATTCTCGTGGAAATGGAAAACGAAAATGAGGTTCTTTTGCGATCGCTAGCCGCGGAGTACTGTTTTGAACTCAATCACTCCACCCCCGCTCTCTGGCCTTGAAGACGATCCGTGGCACGCCACAAAAGGTCCCTCTCACGCTCGGCGGCACGTGTGTCGTCCATGGAACCGATATCCGCCATCGAATCCGATGATGGTCGACCAGCCATCACCGATCGAGCAAGCCAGACACCGCTTCCGCCGCTTTGGGCGATTCGAGCGATGACGACGTTCATTCTGTTGCATTTTGCGCTGATTGCGATCTCCATCATCGCCACGGTCGCACCATCGGGACTGCAGGGACGGATCCTTGACGGCGCGGCGTGGTATTTATTGCCCACACATTTGTCCGCGGATGGGATTTCGATCGATGTTGGCCGCGGCGATACGGTCGAGCAATTCCATCGGGTCGAAGTCGGCGAGGGTCCCGGCGAGTCGTGGGTTACGTGGGGCGCCGGTCATGACCCATCGCCGGCAATTGAATCGGCCATCTCCGGGGGGCTCCGCCAGGCTCGTTGGCAACGCTACTTGGCAAGCGTTGCGATGCTGGGGGAGAATCAACAGTCAGCCCTCGCTGCTTGGCTCGGCGAACCGCTTGCCGCAGAGCTCGTAGCGTCGAGTGCGTTTCGCATCGTCCGCGAGCCAACGCTGATGACGAACGTGGTTCAGGACTCCGCCGAGCCACCGTACACGGCCGCAGTCGTTAAAGATTCCCGTGGCGTGCGACGGTTCGTTTGGACCCCTCCCGAGCGTTTGTCAGCCGCAAGCACGATATCGGGCTGGAGCTCGCAGCGAGTGGACACCCCATGAGTGGGCAACAGACGTCCGCCGGCGACCCGCAGGCAGCCTCCGAGGTCGGATGGGTGCCATTTTGGTTTCGTGACTCTCGCGAGTCGGCTTCGTTGCGACCGATCCGTGTCGGGCTCGCAATTGCCGCCCTCGCGTATTTCGTGTCGCACTGGAGCGACATCGGATGGTGGTTTGGAAGCGGAGGAATCTTGTCGACCGATCGATTGAGTCGTTTCCTTCTTGCGTCGAACTTGGAGGGCGAGGGTTTCTGGCGCTGGTCACCGCTTTTTTGGGTCGGATCGGCGAGCGGGTTGCGTTTGTACTTGGTCTCGGGGGCTGCACTCGCCGTTTTGTCGGCCTCTTCGATCACTCGTCAATGCCCCGCGTGGCTGGAGAGTCGCATTCCCAGCCTCCTTTTGTGGCTATGGGTGGTCTGGTTGGCAAACCGAAGTCTGTTGGTTGCCGGCCCCGAGGAAATGGTGCTCGCCGCTGGACTCGCGTATCTGGCGATCTCGCCGCCAGACGATACTCCGGGATGGCCACGCGCCTTGGCCCGCCGCCTGTTTCAACTGCATGTCTCTGGGCTGATTGCGCTCACCGGCCTCACCATGCTCGCTTCGACCGTGTGGTGGGACGGAACGGGCGTTGTAGCGGTCGCTGCGCCGGCCGGTCGAAGGTGGTGGGACCTGAGTGAGGTGGTATCGATCCCCTGGGTTCACGAACCGCTAACGCACGCGATTGTCGCGCTGGCGATTCTCGCACCACCGGCACTTTGGTGCTCAAGCACGGCCCGTGTCGCGTGGGTCCTGCTGCTGGTGTGGTGCGGAACGTTGGCGGCCTTGTCGGGAAACCTACTCTACTTCGCTGTACTGGGCATCATGCTGCTGTCATTTCGCTTCCCAAACCGCTAAATAGAGCGTTTTGGGACCCTAAGTACCTCCAAACTGCCGATCGCTATCCGACGGCCCCCTACCGATGACTGAACAAGAACTAGCCGACCGGAAGACCGAGATTCGCACCGCTGCTCACGCGGCTCGGAAAGCCCAAACGGACAAGGACGGCGTCAGCCGACGGATTACCGATCGCGTCATGGGGATGCCGCAGTACGCTTCGGCCTCCACGGTGCTTTGGTACGTCGATGTTCGCGATGAAGTCCGCACGCGACACGCCTTGCCGGAGGCAATCTCATCGGCCCGAAGGATCATTGTGCCCTACTGCGTCGACGGTGAACTCGAACTGTTTCACTTGGAGTCAATGGACGAGTTGGAATTGGGGATGTACCGGATTCTCGAACCGAGGGCCGATCTTCGAGAAGTCGCTGAGAAGCGGGTCGGTGTCGACGAGTTGGACCTGATCATCGTTCCCGGAGTCGGTTTCGATCGCCGTGGAGGTCGAACCGGTCACGGTAAGGGTTACTACGACAAACTTTTGGAAAATGCGCGACCTGACGCACGCTTGGTGGCGTTGGCGTTTGAGTGCCAGATGTTCGATGAGATCCCGATGCAGGCCCATGATGTTTTTATGGACTTGGTGGTGACCGAGGATGCGGTTTACCTTGGTCAAGGACGATGAACCGGCTGGCCAGAACCTTTGATTGTGATCATCCGGTGGCCATGATCACCGGCAGTGGTGCCCCGCGAGTGGGGCGAGCGATCGCCAAGCACCTGGCATCACTCGGATGCCGGATCGCTTTGCACGCCAACCGAAGCGCCGAGGAGGCC
>JBGTCJ010000567.1:0-4912 GCA_041748895.1 Pirellulaceae bacterium | reverse complement strand
CTTTCGGCGCGATCACTGGATCCGTTGGCTGGAATGGATCGTCACCGCCGTCTACTGGTGGTTTCCTGGCGTCTATTTCGCCCGCGGACAGCTTGAGCGACACGAAGAGGCCTGCTGCGACGCATGGGCCGTTCGCAAATTGAATGCACCGCCGAGGCAGTACGCAGAAGCGCTGCTGCGCGTGATTGACTTTGTCAGCGAGCACCGGGTCGGCATCCCGCGGTTGGCCAGTGGGATGCAGCCGACATCGTCTCTCGAGGAACGATTGCATTTCGTGATGAAAGGCGACCTCGTCGGTAGCTCTTCCAGATCGCTTTGCTGGGGTGTTGGTGGGGCATGCTTTTCGCTTTGGCTTGTCCATCCCGTGGTCCAACCGTACCGGGAGTCCGTGTTGTTGGTGAGCGAATCGGTGGAAGCAGACAGACAGGACGATTTCGCGTCGCTGATGCCGCGATTTTCCACCGCATCGCTCCAGCCCCTGCTCGATCCAGCGGATCTACCAGAGCCACCGCAAGGATTTTGGAATCGGACCACGCGCCCCGAATGGGCGAATTTTGCACTCACGCTCCCCGGTGCACGATTGGTTGCCGAGGCGAGACGCGGCATCACCATTGAATCGCATGATCGGGGGCCGCTCCGGTTTCCAACGGAGGAACTGTCCGCGATCGTCGAAATCCCGTCAACACAGCGGGTTGTGATCGGCGATGCGGCGGGTCGTTTACGGCTGTGGGACTTGGCCGCCGGTAGGCCCGTTTCCCTGATCGGTATCCATCCCACCGGCGTTAGCAGCCTCGCCTATCACGCGAGCAACGGATTGGTTTCAGCGGACGATGCCGGTTCAGTGATCCGTTGGGATTTGCAGTCCGGGCAGGCGCTCGCGACGTGGGCTGGCTCCAAGGGGCCGGCGCAGTCGATCCGGTATGCGAATGATGGTCGGACGCTGGCAATCTTAATTGGTCGCTGGAATCAGACGACAGAAACGCAGGATCTCTACATCGTTGACAGCCGGACACTGGAAACGATGCAGGCAAGGGTTGTTCCGTCGCACACCGCCATCGTTTTGTGGTCGCCCGAGTCGGAGTGGATTACCGTCGACTGGTCTGGTCGCGTCCGATCGCTGCTCTCCGGGCAGATTTTCACGGCAGTGTCAAAACAACAAGTGTCGGCGCTGGTCCTTTGTCAGCAATCGCAGCTCATCCCAGGCGGAGACCAAACCGACCCCGTTCGAGAGACTCCCTCGCACCCCGCCTTGACCGAATTTCTGAGGCCGGGTTCAGTCTCGACCGCGACGAGCCGAAAACCGTCTTCAGGTCCTGCGGTGACCAGCACACCCGAGGAACTCAATTGACTATTTCACTTCGCTCGCCGCAGATCGCCGCATGGATGATCGTGGGTTTGCACCTTTTGTCTGCGGCGGCACGTGCCCAAGACGCTCCCTCCGAAACGCTGCCCGCTACACCCAACCGCTGGCTACTACTGTGCTGCGGACTGCCGGGCGACAGCGGTCACCGCGAACGATTAACGGATGCCTGTCGCAACATTCTCAGGGGGGCTCAATCGGTGTTGGAGATACCGCCCGACCAAATTGGTGTTCTGGCTGGTGACGAACAGATGCAGCAAGCATTGGCCAGCGACGCAGTCGATGTCGGTGTATGCAGCAAGGATTCGGTTGCCACCGCGTTGCAGGAACTCAGCGAAACGATTCCCTCGGACGCCGGCTGTTGGGTCATCTTGCTGGGACACTCGCACCTCTACGGAAGCAGCAGTCAGTTCAACGTCCTCGGGCCGGACTTCGATCAAGATGACTTCGCTCGTTGGGCCAGGCCGATCGCTTGCCGCGAGCAGGTCTTTTGGCTGACGATGCCGATCAGCGGCTTCTGGACCCAACCGCTCGCGGCAGAAGCGAGAATTATCATTTCGGCGACCGAAGCGGACTTAGAGTTTACCGGCACCGAAATGCCGTACGCGTTGGGTGATCTCTTAGTGGGCAAGGGAGAGCACCAGGAACTGGACGATGTCGATCAAGACGGTTCTCTCTCGTTGCTCGATCTCTACCTTGCTGTCAATCAGGAGATCCACTCGCGTTTCAAGGCCATTGATCGCCTGCAGACGGAGCACGCTCAGTTGGAAGACAACGGAGATGGCCGCGGCAGCGAAGTGCAGCAGCCTTACTTGCCCGTCGAGACGGAGCAACGGAGCGAGGATCAGGGGCCGAGTGAGGACGCAGTGGCGGAGGATGAAGCAGCCATCGACGAAAAATCGGGCCAAGTCATCGAAGCGGCCGAACGCGGTGGGCCTATAAAGGCTGGCCAGGAATTTCCGAATCCGATCGATAATCCGCTGCTCGACGGGTTTCGATCGCGCCACATCCCCATCAGGAAGCCCGGATGACGACAATGATTCAGTACCCATCTGAGTTCGTTTCGCGTTCAGCAGCGGCTCGCGGCCTCACAGCCTTCACAGTGTTGATGATCGTGCTTGCGGCGCCCGTGAGCGGCCAGGACGATGCCCCCGCGGCCTGCCAGGAGGATGCGTCGACCGAACAGCGCGCCGAACGACTGTTCGACCTTTTCCATGAGGACGCCGCGGCACTGGAATTCATCCAGCAGAAAACCGGTGAGAAGTACCTTCTCGTTGAACAGCCGCTATTGCGATTCAGCACGGAAGGTACCGTTTTTGGGGCCGTCTATGTCTGGCACGATGCGTCATCGCGACTCGCGGTAATGGGGACGATTGGTTCGCTTCCCATCCGCGGCACGCCTACGCAATTTGTTGAGCTGCATCTTTTGAAGCCGGAGCCGATATCGCCCGTTGTGATCCGCGGCTTTCCCGATAAACGGTGGCAGCCGAACGTCGAAGAACTCGTGTTCAAGTCCTTCAACAAGGCTCCCAGTGTTGCAGCAAGCGATCGGCTGCGACTGACGCAGATGAGAAACTTGGCTCGACAGTTTTCTGCTGAAATGCTTCACAACGGGCAGACCAATCAACTCCGACTCCTACCTCAGCCGCTCTATCGCTACCCCGACTCGTCCAAGGAGCGCGACGGTGCCTTGTTCGCCTTCGTTTGGGACAACGGAACCGACCCGGAATTGGTGTTGCGAATCGAATCGTCCGATCAATCAGGTCAATTGATGTGGGAATACCAACCCATTCGATTGACGTGGCGCGAACTGAGCTTGCAGCACGAAGGCAGGCGCATTTGGCATGTTGACGAATTTGTTGAACGCAACGCCACAGACCAGCGAACGCCCTACATCACCGGACTGACCAAACCGGTCCCCTGAACGTCACACGTGACAACGAAGAATTTGGTTTCGCACGAAGGCCAACTGGATTGGGCGTTGCACGGCGGATCGGCGGCAACGCTTCGAACGTCGTCAAGATCGTGCTCGCCTTTTCAAAACATAGACAAAAAGATCTAAAACTATCCGTATCCTTGCGATCGATTGGCACCCGCCGTCGATGGAGGGTCGTTCTCTAAACCGGCTGCGAAGTTTGACGTCCGTCAAGCGGCTGTCGACGAACAGGAATGGGAATGGGAACGGAAACTTTTAACTGCGACGTCGATATCGCCAGTTCTTGTTCGTCTACTTTGCAAATGCAAATGACCATCATTCAACCAAAAGAAATGTAGCAATGACCAAACAGATTTTTGTTAACCTGCCCGTTTCCGATCTCCACGCCTCGATGGCGTTCTACGAGGCGCTCGGCTTCGAGAACAAAAAGCAATTCACTGACGAAACGGCAGCGTGCATGGTCTGGAGCGACGCGATCTTTGTGATGCTCCTGACACACGACAAGTGGAAGACATTCACCGCCCGTCCGATTCCGCCCACCACTTCCAGCGAAGTCATGTTGGCTCTTTCTTGCGACAGCCGCGAAACCGTTGACAAACTAAACGACATCGCGTCCCAAAATGGCGGCAAGGCCGACATCAATCCGAAGCAGGATTTGGGGTTCATGTACAACCGCAACCTGGCGGACTTGGACGGCCACGTGTGGGAGATGTTTTGGATGAATAGGGAAGCGATGGAGGGATAAGTTAAGGAAACTGCGTGATCCCGAAGGTTGATGCGGGCAGACGACTACTACGCGGAACCTGGCCTCCAGAAATTTAACCGAGTTGCGACGCGGCCAGTTCCTACTGGAGGCGCCGGACGGCTGGGGGCGACCATGTGCCGTTGATCGCTTCGACTCTTGGCCAATAGAGCCGCAGATTCATCGTGAACGGGCCGCTCTGCGGCGCTGGCAGCCAATTCGATTCCTTCTCATTGCCCGGTGATGTCCGCTGGATGTACAGATCAAGCGAACCGTCGGGATTCATCTTGAGTTTGTCCCTGTCTCCAATTGCAAAGCGGTTGATCGAATTGGGCGCAAAGAGCTGGTTCTCGTTGTACATCGTCAAAGACCAAAAGGCCCTGACAGGTGGAAGCTGACCTTTCGGAAAATGCAACACATACTTGTGGTCGCTGTCAAAAGGTTGACCATCCGAATCAGCAAAGGCTGTTGGATACAGCGCGTCTTCAATCGCGTTTGCCCCGTATCCGCCATAAGCCACACCGGCACGATGCAGGTAATCGGTTCCATAAGTACCGATGGCAGTCACGTTGGTGCGCCAACCATTTGTCTGCCTGCCAGAGGTGCTCCATGTGTCCTTGATTTGTTTGATCGCCACCGGGAGAGCGGCGCTGAGAGCGTCCTGGACCTCCATCGGCGCGTCGCTGAATTTGAAGTCCTTTCCAGGTTCGATTCCGATTCGCTTCATCCGATCGAGGATGGGATAGTCGTTTGCATGCGGTGGATTTTCTTTCATCAACTCAGCGAACAGGCCAAAGAATGTCGCTGCGTCCATTTTCTCGACCTGATCAGGAGGTGCGCTCATGTCCTGCCGGGGATTCACCTTACCTTTGGG
>JBGTCJ010000566.1:0-6618 GCA_041748895.1 Pirellulaceae bacterium | reverse complement strand
GACGAGGTCGGTGATGCGGAGCGAAATTACTTTGAGACGATCGTCAATCGATTCAAACACCATAAACATTTGATGTGGATGGTCGGTGAGGAAGTCGAGGAAAAGTACACGTCGGCTCGCTGCCAAGCCTTGGGTGGTGTGATTCGCGATGCTGACGAGCATGGCCATCCGGTTGGATGCCACCATTTGTCGAGCACCACCTTCAAAGCGTGGGTTGCCGACGGGACCCTGGATCACTTCAGCATGCAATTGACGTCGGTGGGCGAGGCCGCCCACGCGGGTGCGATCATGGCGCTGCGGCAAGCGGCTGGCCGCTATCAGGTGATTTACTCCGAAAGCACGCTGACGCCTGAGGATCCCGACGGCGCAGGCCAGTTTGCCTGGGATGTGGCGATGGGTGGCGTGATGCCGATGATCTACAAGATGGACATCGCAGGCACGCCACCAACGCTGCTCGAGCGATGTCGCCACTTGCAGCGTTTCTTCGAGTCGACCGATTTCACCACGCTCGACCCACACGACGAACTGCGATCAGCCGGCACGAGGTACGTGCTGGCCGATCCCGGTCGTAGCTACATCGCCTATGCCTTGGAGGACAGCGGCGCCATCGGACTCCGCGCCCTCCCAGCGGGGACCTGCCAAGCCAGCTGGCTCGATTGTCTCAGCGGCACCGTGGTCGAAGAAGCACACACGTTCGAGGCATCAGGCGATCGGTCGTTTGAACGCCCATCGGGCATCGGATCGCAGTGCGCGTTGTGGGTGCGATTCCCAGAAATCAAGCGCGCCGTGCGCGAACGCCGTGCGCGCGCTATCGCTTCGGAATCAGAGCATCGCATCAACCAGGCACCGATCGTTGCCGATCGCAAGGTCACGGCAGCGCCAGGCAAGCCGACCGTCATCCACCTGGAAGTATCCGACGATGACGGTCCGGGCCCGTACTCCTTCACGATCGTGGATGGGCCTCAGCATGGCGTCCTGAGTGGAGTCGGCAACGACCGAAGCTACACGGCCCACGCCGGGTTTGACGGCACGGACCGCTTTGTCTGGCGCGTTCACGACGGCGCCGACTACTCCGCCGCGGTGACCGTCACCATCCGCGTTCGCAACCGTCCAACGGCCACGAACCCGTAACCGCAGCGGCCGCAGCACGGAAAAATCGATCAGTGGGCGCATTGACACCGCCGATCGATCTATCAAGGTAGTGCCGAATCCCCACCGCGGCCCCCCCTAATCTCCTCCGCATCCGCGCCCTGCTATCCCCCACCTAGGAAACTCTCGATGCAGATGCCGTCACTTCGCCGCCTGCGAACCAGCGCCTCGAAATCAAGTCAGCGTCGCGCATCCGATCGACGAAGGCGACTGTCGCAGGCGATCCTGGCGCAGCGAACGCGGGTGATCGGGCTCGAGCGACTCGAGTCCCGCGTGATGTTGGATGGGCAGGGATTCGATTTCCTCGTCCCACGAGTATTCAGTGTGGGGGATAGTCCGCGTTCGACCTGTCACACGACACGACCTTCGACCTGAGGGGTGTCGCGGAGGGAATTTCTGATGTGGTGTTCAGCAATGGCCAAGGGGCCGAGGTCACCGTGCCCAGTGCGTTGACGGTCACCGGCGAGCCCGCAGTCCAGCTCTTTAAAATCGCGACTGGTACTGCAGGTAGAAAAACTGCGCATTGCCTAGTTCAGGGATGCCATTGTTTCCTGCTACGCCGCCGCTGGTCTCTTTGTAGTAGTCTCCGCCGACAAAGTACGAGTAACCGATCAACATGCTGTTGCGTGGGTTGAGATTGATGCTGAATAGAACGTCGATTTCATGCCCCAGCTCACGATCCGCTGCGGCGGCGGTTGTATTGAACGGCGTCATGTTGACGTTGTATGGCGTCGTGAGGTTATCCAGCAGAAAGTAGTGATACCAGATCAACAGACTGACTTTGTCGCCCATCACTGGCGTGATGAGTTGGGCATTGATGTCATGCAAGTTGCGACGGCCAAACAAGTCCATGAACCCGTTGTACTTATGGGCAAGTGGAAAAAGGTGATCGAATCCACCGCCAAACCGTCCTGAGTCCGCCAAGTTGTCTTCGCCGGACGCGTAGTCGTACCAAGCCCAAATCGTTGGCTTCCAGTTATTGCCGCCGACGTTCAGATCAAGCTTGCGCCCCAGGCCTGCGGTGACAAAGAATGCATCGTGAGACGATCCGTTGGAGTTGTTGCCGAACTGCGTTCCCCCTTCGAACTCATAAAGCAAGCTGTCGCGAGAACCTGCAACGCGACTGCCGAGCGTATGGAAACTGGCACCGGGCGTCAGGTAGTCGATGCCGAGGTAGTAGGTGTCGAGGGTGCCGATCTCTAGCTTCTTGCGAGTCGCGTACGCCCCGTAAAACAGCGTATCGGTATCGGCACCGTCCCAACTGTTTTCGTTGGTAAGGAGTCGCTTGACGGGGTTGACGAAGAATCCGTCGACGTCCCACTTTGCGCCACTATGGATCAAACGGGCTCCGTCGAAAGTGCGACGTGTGTTTGCCCAATCGAGCGGTGAAACCAAACGTTCGTTTCCGAACAGCAGTTCTTGCCGCCCGACACGAGCGGTCAATTTGCTGCTATTATCCTTCAGGAGATTGGCATCGACAAAAAGATTCTGAGCTTCGCCTCGGTTCACCTCGATCGCGCGATTTTTAAAAAACTCGCCGCTCGAATCGGCGTAAAGGTATTCGCCATAAAATCGAAAGTAATCGTTGATTTGGTAGTTTGCAAAGAGCCGGATTCGCGTCAACCAAAAATCATCGTCACGGCCCGTCAATCCGAGCCCTCGCATGTTTTCTTCGCTGTGATATCGCACGCGAACCTCGCCGCCTAGGTCGAGTTTTCCTGTTCCTGGCATCTCCAGTCGCTTTAACGCGTCGCCGGGGAAGTATCCCTCGTAATAGGGGTCTTCGACGTAACGGACGTCGTTGGCATAGAACAGCCCTCTGTAAGCATCTTTCGCCTTGGCGGCAGCGTCATCTGACCGCTTCTTGTCACAAACGGGGCATTGCTTTTCGATCACCGCGGCTGGAAACGATTCAGTTTCTTCAATTGAGAGTGGCTCGTAGTCAAGCGAGGGCAACTGCTTGTCTTGAGCACGCAACGCTTCGCTCTGCGACCCCTGTGTAGGATGATCCTGCGCACTCGCGAGCGAACCTTCGTTGCGAAGGGGAACGAGCAGGAAACATGCGATCAACGTGCACCGGCAAAGGCGTCGATGAGCTTTGGACATCAGTGCGCGACTCCATTCAGGTTGAACAAAGGAAGCGTGAAAATCGGTTCTGTGAGACATTCTTTCTGTCGGCACAGCACGAATGAACAGGCTCCGGTTCCTGGTGCATCGCACAGACGGGTTATCGCCTCGGCCTCCGTTACAAGTGTGCGAAATCTCAATCGATCCATGTGATTCGCCCAAGCGCTACACATTCCGCAGGCTTCGCCCGCGATGGTAACCACGGGGTGGTTCATCGTGAACCATCGGTTTTCGCAATGGGCTCAATAACTTGCCTAAGCCGTACGCAGCGATGCGTAGTTTCAGGGCAACACGAATCGTCGCGAGATTCCGCGATCAAGACTTGAATTCAATTCGTGCCTATTTTTTATTGCGTTGGTTGCGGGCCGAGCGGACGGATCTTGCGATTCGCGATCGACTTACCACCGGTCACGGCATTGGCGTTGCGTTGTCGGTCAGGCGTGGTTCGGGTGGTCATTCGAAGACCTGCGGACCTGTGCTGAGAACGACCACACGGCTTTGACTCACTTCACAATTCCTGACACATTGGATTCGCTGTGCCACATTTCTCGCTTTCGCCCTCACGCCATCTGCGTGAACGAACGCCGTTTCTCGTCGTTGGATTCGTGTCGCTTTTGCTCATCACGCTTGGCGGTTGTGTCAATTCCAAGATCACGATCGAGGAGCTTGAGGCGGCCGCATTAGCGGTTGAAGCGAAATCGCAATCGAGCCGCAAAGACGCTGGCGATGTGGCGTCCACTGCGTTCACCACGACGCTCGATATCGAAAAACCGAAGATAAAATTGGGTTTCATTAAGCTGACCGATTGTGCGCCGCTGGTCGTCGCCAAGGAGAAGGGATTCTTCGAATTCGAAGGCTTACAGGTCGAGTTGGAAGCTCAATCGAACTGGAAGGTGCTCCTGGACCGCGTTGTCGATGGGCAATTGGACGGGGCGCACATGCTTGCCGGACAACCGATCGGTGCAACGATTGGTATCGGGACAAAGGCCGACGTGATCACGGCGTACAGCCTGAATTACAACGGCAACGCTATCACCGTTTCGAACGACGTGTGGAAAGCGATGCAGCAAACCGATGAAAAGCTCGCTGACCCGAATCCGCCGCGTCCCGTCGCCTCCAGTTCGCTGCGACCGATGGTCGATCGGTTCAGAGCCGAAGCCAAAGACTTCAACATGGGGATGGTTTTCCCCGTCAGCACGCACAATTATGAACTTCGGTACTGGCTCGCCGCTGGTGGTATCCATCCCGGCTTGTACACGGCAGACGACATCAATGGCATGACCAGCGCGGAGGTGTTGCTCAGTGTCACGCCACCGCCGCAGATGCCATCGACGATGGAAGCGGGAACAATCCAAGGTTACTGCGTAGGCGAACCTTGGAATCAAGCGGCGATCGCGAAGGGGATCGGTTTACCGGTCGTGACCAACCTTGAGATCTGGAAAGACAATCCCGAGAAGGTGTTCGGCGTCATGAAGTCATGGGACAAGGCGAATCCCAGTACGCATGTTGCCATCATCAAGGCGTTGATTCGGGCGGGGAAATGGCTTGACTCAAAGGATGCGAGCGGCAAGTTCTTGAATCGCGAAGAAGCGACCTCGCTGCTTAGCATGCCAAACTACGTCGGTGCGGATCGCGAGGTGATCGCGGCCAGCATGGCGGGCACCTATCGTTACCAAAAGTCCGAAGTCAAGGAGCTGCCCGGTTTTATCCTCTACTTCGACGCCATGGCCACCTATCCACACTACAGCGATTGCATCTGGTTCCTCACTCAAATGCGACGTTGGGGCCAAATCGGAGAGTCAAAGCCCGATGCTTGGTATGCATCCACAGCAAAGTCGATCTACCAACCGTCGATCTATCGACGAGCCGCTGAGTTACTCGTTGCCGAAGGTTTACTCGCCACCGATGAATTTCCTGAAGCGACGTATGACGGCTATCGCGCTGCTTCAAGTGAATTCATCGACAAGCTTCCGTTTGATGCCAAAACGCCAGTCGCGTACATCAACAGCTTTGAAATCGGAAACAAAGACAACCCATGATCGTTTGATCTGGGCATGGTTAGTAAAGCGGCCGTGCGGGTCGGACGTATGGAGGATCCGGTGCCTCTTGCGTCCGGCCCGGCCGTGAAAGAAACAGTTCCACTGAGCGAAGTATGAATCTTATGAACACAAACTGGCGCGCCAAAGGGTTGAAGTTTTGCCAAGTAGCGGGGCTGCCGATTCTTGAGCCCTTCGTGCGGTTGGCTGCTGGCGAAGAGCCACGCGAGCAACTCCGAAATATCTTCAAGTTTATCATCGTTCCGA
Organism: Pirellulaceae bacterium; assembly: GCA_041748895.1. Lineage (GTDB taxonomy): Bacteria > Planctomycetota > Planctomycetia > Pirellulales > Pirellulaceae > UBA6163. The sequence continues at coordinate 1,039 of JBGTCJ010000566.1, read as the reverse complement.
TCATGGCCACCGTCTTGTTCGTGGCGATGTGGTCGCAAGCCGCCAAGCTAATCAAGACCGAAAGCGCGCAGTTGCCGGGGCCAGCGGCGACGTGGGCCGCTGGAGCGGAACTCTGGAATGCGCACTTTGAGCAGAAAAAGCAAGACCGAGAGCGGATGATCGTCGAGCGGAACAAAGCCATTCCGTTAATGCGACAAGCGTTGTCATTGGAGTCGCGTGCGACGCAGTTCTCGGAGGACCAGAAGGCTGCGATGCTCAGTGAAGCAGCCATCATTCGAAAGAAGGCATTGCAGGCCGCGAATTTTTATCCGACCAGCGCTCCGACGTTCATTGACCAGACGATCCGCAGCATTGGAACGGTCTTCGTTGGATTCTTAATCGCCACGTTGATCGCGGTGCCGTTGGGGATCCTGTGCGGGATGAGTCCGACCTTCAATGCCGCGCTCAATCCGCTCATCCAGATATTCAAGCCCGTCAGCCCACTCGCATGGTTACCGATCGCGTCGATCGTGATCATTTGGTGGTACAGCGGAACGAATGTGGATGACGCGTTATTTTCAAGGGCCTTTTTGATTTCGGCGACGACCGTCAGCCTGTGCTCGTTGTGGCCAACGCTTGTCAATACGGCGCTCGGGGTTGCGAGTGTGAACAAAGACTACCTGAACGTCGCAAAGGTGCTCAACCTGTCGTGGTATCAAACGCTGGTCAAGATCATCGTTCCCGCGTCATTGCCCCTTATGTTCGCGGGGCTGAGGATTAGCCTCGGAGTCGGTTGGATGGTGTTGATTGCCGCTGACATGTTGGCCCAAAACCCCGGCCTCGGAAAATTCGTGTGGGACATGTTCCAAAACGGAAGTAGCGGAACTTATGCGCGGATTGCGGTTGCCGTGCTTGTGATCGGATTGGTCGGCTTGGTGCTCGATCGATTGATGGTTTGTCTTCGCAATCTGGTCAGCTTTGGAAACAACGCTCCCGCTTAAAGCCTTTCCGGAACGGGGTCTCAAGCATAATTGAAAGAGTGACTAATGAGTGTCGCAAC
>JBGTCJ010000565.1:0-2397 GCA_041748895.1 Pirellulaceae bacterium | reverse complement strand
CCTAAGCGCCGGGTCATTGATTAAACCGACACCCGCGTTCTTAGGCAGCTCCGTGCCCGTCGGAAAACGTGGTTCGACAATGAACCGGAAGGTGCGGTTGGTGAATGCCGTTCCCAGCGGAGTGGTGTCGCCGCCATTCTGTGTCGTGAGCGTGGTCACGCTACCGAACACGCCGTCGCCATTGAAGTCGAGTCGATCGCTGTCCTGCAGATCGACGGGATCGTTGTAGTAGGCCGTGTTGCGAGCCTTAGCGATCGAGACGTCGATCGAGAAAATCGTCGCGTCAGGCATTCGGTAGACTCCCAAAAGGTCCCCGTTGGTATCGGCGATTGAGAGCACCATTTTGGTCCTGACGCCGGGTCTGAATTGGTTGTTGACGTCGAGACGAATTGCGGCTCTTGTCGCCTCAGCCTCAGCAATCCCTTGCGTAATGATCTGCTCGACGTCGGCCGCGGTTAACCCTCCCGGCTGAGAGGAATCGTGCGGAGCCACGAGCCAGCCGTGTGGGACGGCCTGTCCGGGCAGTGTCAGCGTGCCGATGGCATCGACGGGTTGATTCATCCCCGAGTTGATTCCCGTGCCAAGTCTGCGGCCAGCCAACAGGACCTGGTCGATCCCCGCGGCTCGTGTGACGCGGGTTGGCGTTGGGCCATAAATCTCTAGCGTGATTCCAACCAAATCGATGCGGCCATTGATCGCCACATACCGCGGCAACGCGGGCAGTTTGGCATTGATGTCCTTGACATTGCGTGAGAAAGCGCCTGAAGGGGCAATGCCATCTCCGGCCGCAGCGACCAAAGCGATGTATTCGGACTCAATGGCCTTTTGGGCATTCGTCCGCTGCGCCTCGGTTTGTGTCTTGCCTGCCAATTGCGACGAGTGGAGAAAGTTTTGCTCGTGTGTGGCGTAGCCATCGGGGCCGGGAAAGAACACACCGATTCCGCCCACCAGATTGATCGACGCGCTAACGGGACTCGTCACCGGCATTCCATCGGGGCCGATCACTTTCTTGTAAAGGGGAACGCCGCCGGGCAACGTCGCGATCCCTCGCGATTGCAGTTCGGGCGCCGTATCGGTGACGAAGCCATAGGACTCCGGCCAGGTCGCGAAGAAGGCGTCAGCGGCCGCAGGCACGAAATCAGTGTTGGCATTGAATCGGCTCATTAGGGTGAAGTCATCGGCACTTCCCTTAATCCCATCGGCGCCGGCGTGCAGTTGGCTGTCTCGGCTTTGGTGTTCAATTCCGAAAAGGTCAACTTGCGGAGTGAACGCGGTTTGCGGTGGGAAGTGCCCACCGACTCCGATCGGCGCGACAAAGCCGGGGCCCGCGTAACGGGGATCCGCCGATAGCGACCACGATTCCACTTCGCGTTGCGTGACGGTGGACTGGCTGATGAAGCGAACGGTACGGCTGGTCAGTGGCGCCTGGTTGTTGCTGAAGAACGCCGCAGTGCGAGCTTTCGCGACGGCGCCATCGATAGCGAACGCAAGCCGAGCGGGATCCGCCTGCAACGCGGCATCAACGCCTGCCTCGACTCGAACCCCGAGGATCCGACCGCTGCGATCGACGATCGCGATGATCGCATCTTGCGAAATCGAAGCCATGGAGGCTCGATCCAGCAGGGTTTCTACCTCATCCGCCGTGATCAAGTTTTCCAAATGGTTCGGGTTTTCACTGGGGTTCTCGGCTGGATTGAACGTCGCCATGAAAGTCGATCCGACACCCGGTGCCTTGCCGGGGTCATCCATGAACGACTGAATCGAAAACGTTAAGTCATCAGGCGCCGCGGAGAAGTTTCGCGACACCTCATTCATGACCAACAAGGCATCTAGCAGTGTCGTCTCACCATCGCCATTGACGTCTGTGAAGAACGGCTGAGTCGCCTCGGCAGCTGGCGGATCGACGACTGGCGGATCGACCACTGGCGGATCCACGACCGGCGGATCGACGACTGGCGGATCAACAACTGGCGGATCAACGACCGGCGGATCCACGACCGGCGGGTCATTTCCATGCGGTGGATCGTTGGAGGCGTCTGCCTCGCGTGATTCCCGCGCGATCTGGTTGATCACCAGCAGTGCATCCAACGTGGTGACTGCCGAGTCGTTGTTGACGTCGGTGGGCGTGGAAACGTTGTGCCGACTGAACAGCACGCCGGCGAGCAGTTCTCGACGTTCCAACGTCTCTAGCGACAGCGAACGTTTACGAGCGGGGCGGCGTCGAGCGCGCATGATCAAATCCAACGGTCAGGTGGGTGAATTAGGGTGCGAAATGCCACTGGCACCCCTCATTGCGGGCTAGTGCAATCGTAATTGGAGTTCGGTTCGGCAACGCCGCCAAAATCAGAATCCTGTGCGAAGTCAGAACATCCGAGAAAATCGCTAAACTCAGCGCAA
>JBGTCJ010000564.1:0-7824 GCA_041748895.1 Pirellulaceae bacterium | reverse complement strand
CCGGGTCGCATTAACTTGGAGACACGGTTCAACAAGTGGATCGAATCGCGTTGAACGTCCCAGGTCCGGTCGGTCCGTTTGCTGTTGGAGAATGTCGGTGGGTCAACGATCGCCAGGTCGTAGCTCGGCCGTTGAGCGTGTGACTGGACAAACGAAACCGCGTCGTCGCGTACGAACCGGTGCTGATCGCCGTCGAAACCATTGAGCTTCATGTTTCGCCCTGCCCAGTCGAGGTAGGTACGTGACCAATCGACCGTCGTCGTCGACGACGCACCGCCGGCGGCGGCGTAGACCGAAAACGATCCCGTGTAGGCGAACAGATTGAGCACGTCCTTGCGCACCGCCAATTGTCGAACCATGTTTCGAGTGATCCGGTGGTCGAGGAACAGCCCGGTGTCGATGTAGTCCGAGAGGTTGACGATGAACCGCAGTCCGCCCTCACCGACCTCGATTTCGTAGCGTCGGTCATCCACCTGCTCATGCTGGGTCGTTCCACTTTGCCTCGATCGCCGCTTGAAAAAAACCTTGTCCGGATCCACTTGCAGCGTTTCCGCGGCGGAAGCCGCCATCTTGTCGAGCCAAGCGGAATGATCCGCCTCCGTGCGATCATGAGGCCGTTCGTACTCGGCCAGGTGCAGGTGGTCTTCGTAGCGATCGACGACCAACGGGATTTCGGGGATATCGCGCTCGTAGATTCGGAAACACGTGATCCCGAGTTTTGTGGGCCAGCGGCGCAGGTGTTTGGCGAGTTTCGACAATCGGCGGCCGAATAATTCCGCCTGCTCGTTAGCTTTCCGCTCCGCCTCTTCTCCGTGATCGCTCACGGGCGTGCACCGAGTCGTTCATTGGCAGCCATATCACTCGCTGCGGTGTCGCGTGATGGACTTTCCGCAGAAGTGGCGTCGATCGCCCTCTGGTAGATTCGATGCACCTTGGTCCGCCGTCCACCGGCGCGCTCGATCGTGTTGCGGCTGAGCGAGTTGCTCTCCAGAACCCAGGAGAACTCACCGACTTGAATCCCAGAGGCGACAGCATCCGGTAAGATTCTCGCCAGCGTGACCAGTCCCAACCCCCACTTCTGGTACTCGGGTAGCACGTTGGTGCTAATCAAACGCAGGCGGGTCAGCCGCCTTTTGCCAAAAAGCAAATGGAGCCATCCCAGCGGAAAGAGTTTCCCGTCGATTTGCCGAATGATGGGGTTGAAATCGAGCAAACCGAAACCCGCGCCGACCGGGCGAGAATCAATTTCGGCGATGCTCGTCAATTTCGGTACGATCAGGTACTTCAGACCTTGAGCTTGATGATCGACCTCGCCGGGGCTCATCGGCACGTATCCCCACGTGCCCTGCAACGATTCGTTGTAGATGTTCAGAAAGGTGCGGACATCCTCAACGAAACGCTTCGTGCTGATTGGTCGGCACACCACGTTGAATCGTCGAGTGGCCTCTTCGATCACGAAAGCAAGCTTGGGGTCGAGGGTCTCGAGCATGCTGATATCCGCCTCGTAGCTGAAGAGGTCTTGGATCTTGGCGAGACCCCACCCGGAAACGAGCCGATCGTAGTAGGGGCGGTTGTACGGAATCATGAAGGTGGGTGGGGATTCGAAGCCGTCGACCAGGAGACCACAGTCGTAGTTGAGGCTCGGATTCACGGGACCTCGAAGGTGCGTCATGCCCATGTCACCGAGCCATTTGGCAGCGGCGCTGAATAGTGCGTCGGCGGCCTCCGGGTCGTCCACACACTCGAAGAATCCGAAGAACCCGACACCATCCTGGTAACGATCCCGGTGACCCACGTTCGAGATGGCGACGATCCTTCCCACGGGTCTGGTGCCTCTTCGAGCGAGGAAGGCTTGGCAACGATTGGTCTCGTAGAACGGATGCTTCCGAAAACCCACCAACTCTTCCTGGACGCGCCAGATTGGAGGAACCCAGTTCGGATCGTCACGGTAGATTTCGCGCTGAATCTGGACGAATGCCCGACGATCCGCAGGGCTGTTTACGGGGCTGCAAGTTACGGAATGCGACATGCGGGACGATCGGAACGTTGGGGAGGAAACCATGGGCACACGCTGAGGTCGGCCCCCGTGCGGTGGCTGCAGGACGATAAGATACGGTTCATGGCGTCCTGCTGCGAGAACCTAAGTATTGAGCGACAAGTAAGTGCATGACCCCAATTGTGCAAAGCACCTGAAGGGCCGTTTCCTGGCAATTGGGGTCACCTGTGATGCCTGAGGAGATCATATCCAGTCCGCGAAACCCAACGATTCGCAAGCTAATTCGGCTTCGCGACAATCGCTACCGTCGAAAACAGAAGTTGGTTCTCGTTGACGGTCTCCGCGAGATTGGCCAGGCGGTCGCCGCCGGGTGGAAGGCGGAGTCGATCTTCGTCGGCGCGTCAAAGCACGAGGCGACTCTTCGCTGGGTGCGGGACGTGACGGATTCACAGGACGACATCTCGGTGGTTTGGGTCAGCGAGACAATTTTGGGACAGATTGCGTTTGGCCAGAGTCCGCGCCAGGCGGTTGGATTGTTTCGAGAATGCGAGCGGACGCTTCAGCAATTGACCCTTGGTACGAGTCCCTTGGTCGTGGTGCTCGATGGGATCGAGAAGCCTGGAAATGTCGGGGCCGTCTTTCGCACGGCCGACGCAATTGGCGCTGATGCCGTTGTGCTTTCGGGCGGTCGCTGCGATTTGTTCAATCCGAACGTCATCCGCGCCAGTCTGGGAACGTTGTTTGTGGTTCCGCATGCACAGGCTGATCCTCCAGCGGTTCTGCAATGGTTGCGGAATCATCGTCTGCGGACCGTTGCCGCGGTGGTCGATGCAGAGCGAACATTGTGGGAATCGGATATGACGGGGCCACTTGCCGTCGTGATCGGATCGGAGGCTCGCGGATTGTCGGCGATTTGGCGGCCTGAGGAACCACAGCGGTCGGTAGCTGCTAGCGGGGGCGTTTGCGATCGCCTCGAAGACACCTTGGTGCGGATTCCGATGCGGGGTGCAGGCGATAGCCTCAATGCGTCGGTTTCCGCCGCGGTGATCCTATTCGAGGCGGCTCGCCAACGTCTGGGGCAATCTTCATCAGGCCGATGTTGAAACCATTTCGTAGTCGACAGGCTTCCGAAATCGCCTCTGCGGCATGTTCGCCGACATGCGGTACTGCGATTTGCCCTTCAAAATCGTTACGGCATGAGCATCCGCGAGAATCGTTAATGTCGTTACCTTCGTCAGTCCGATAACGATCTCCGGGTGGGCGGTGTGGCCTGGTCTGCGTGACCGGGTCTGGCCGGAGCGCCCGGGATGCACCGAGTTTAGAGGGGGGTGCATCCACGCGAACGATCCGATCAAAGGACGCAACATGCGTGGACGATTGAACCGGAATTCCGTCAGCCGTGCTGGTCACGCACGGCGGCGGCTCGCCCAAATGTTGATCTCGGTGGCGCCGTGCCTCGTTTGGGGTTCGTGGACGACCGCCGCTGACACGATCCTGTTACCGCCGCTACCGCTGCCGGCGCAGCCCAACGATTCGGCCGCCGAGCGGAATCCGATCTTGGTGGTTCGACCGGTCGTCAACGCGCACCGGGTCCCGTCGGAGGTTGGTGATTCGCACGAGGGCTCCGAACGAAGTCGACGATCGGCAACGGAAGTTCAAGGGCCGCTTCCGGGCTCCGTTAAATCGGTGGGAATCGATTTGCCGATTGAGGGCTCTGGCCTGACCACCGAAGGGCCGGTCAGCCTTTCGTTCTCCGATGATTTGCACTGGAGCATTTCACTGAGCGACGAGACCGCTAGCACCGCCGATTCCACGACTACCGGAGGCAAGGTCTCCCGCCCACCGGTTTCAAAGTGGGCGACTCAGCGTGCGGTCACAAATTCGAACTCCGATAAGCCGACCACCCACACCGCTTCGCAATCATCGCCTGCTGCGGTCCGCCCGTGGAAGGAAAGCGCTATCGTCACGGCCGCACCGGAACTAAGCGTCGGCAAAAAAACGATTCTCGTACCACTTGGTGACACTTCGGATATCGATGCGATTCCCAGCAGCGCCGAAAACGCTTCGCCGCCCCTGATGACGCCGTCAGGCGATGGGCGATTGGTGAACGGTGCTCGGCCGAAAGTCGAAGTTAGCCGCGCGCCCGTTGCGGTCGCCCGTTCGGCATCGGAGCTGGGTTCGCTTTCCGCACCAGGGGGCCGATCGGAGCCGGTGGTTCAAGACCAACCATCACCGCCGGTTGGGGCTCCGCCTACGTCCGTCATGCCATCGTTTGATTCGGCAGTCGTCCTGGCGACGATGGCCGGTGAGTCGGTCGAGCTGCAAAAGACTGAGGTGAGCACGCTCAAGGTCGACGGTCGAATTCGGCAGGTTCGAGTTGAGAACGGATCCATCTGCACGGCGGTTGCCGGCGGGCCATCGGCGGTTCAATTGATTGGCGTCGGCACGGGCTCGACGCGAATGATCATTTCCGCCGAGGACAGCGATGGAAATCCCGTGAGGATTGCCTACGAAGTCCGCGTGGTCGAATCGCGTCCGAAGACCGTCAATGGGCAAGCCTTGACGGCGAGTACGGTTGCCACGTTGACCCACTCGATCCGCACGGCGTTCCCGGATTCGGCCGTTCAAGTGTCTGCTCAAGCGGGCCGGATCGTTGTCGAGGGGCAGTGCGCCAGTGACCACTCGGCCCGCCAAATCCTTCGCATGATCCGCGCCGCCTGTCCGGTGGCCGTGGATGACAAACTCACCATCCGTTAGTTTTCGTTCGGTTCGTCCCGTTACCCCCAAGCAATTTCTCAAACCACACTAGCATCGCTGAGCCGCTCTGTTCCTATCCCGTTGGCTTGAACAGGGGGATGAGACTCTGGCCCAGTGGTCCGCATCATCGAGGTTTCCAATGGTGACAACCCATTCAACCCACTACGGTTCGTTTCGCCGTTCCGCCGGGAGTTTGACTCTGGCGCTCGCGGTGTGGGGAGCCTTGGGTGCGACGAACCCTGGTGCGGCCCGTGGGCAGTCCAGCGGCGCTCGGCCCTTGGTTAGCGGCCCGGCGCCGACATTTGGGTTGAACGACGTTCAACTCGCGCCCGGCGAGACGATCGTGGATTATGGACTGGCGCCGGGTGAGGGGGCGATCCACCACGGCGGAAATTCCTACCAATTGATCAGTCCTGACGCCGTCCCGCATGCTTTGGGCGATGGGTCAGGGCAATCTCCGCTGATCAGCGGGTCGCCGATGTCCGCCGGCATGGGTGGGTGTGCGACGGGACGATGCGGCATGCACGCGGGGACCGGCGCCTACGGTGGCGGCGGAATCTCGTGTCCCACGTGCGAGCCCTACGGATACGGAAGTCTCGAGGGGCTGTACATGAAGCAAACCGAAGTCGACAGGTTTTCTTACTCGCCGAACTTCGCGCTGAATGATTTCGATTACGAGTTTGGCATTCGTGCGACGATGGGGTTGGTTCCCGACTGTCGCAATGGGATGGAAGTGTCATTCACAGGGCCGTTCGAATGGGCGTCGGAGGCGCGTGCCGCGAACCCCGCCGGCGGGATCGGCACCTTCCTGACTCCCGCCTTGCCGTTCGTGGCAGGGACGTTGTCTACGTTTAGCGACGCGGTCGCCCAAGCCCAACGGTTTGAAGCTGAGTATTTCAGCTTCGAGTTCAACCGGACGATGATCGGATGGGAGATCTGCAAGCTGCTGTACGGGCTCAGGTATGTCGACTACCAGGAGGACTTTCTCTACGCTTCGCGAATCGCCAGCGGACAAGAGGGGTCACTCATTTCATCGGTCGACAACCGCATGATCGGCATCCAGCTCGGTGCCGAAATGACTTACCCAATCACGTGCCGTTTGTGGAGCGATTTCCGAGGTCGGGCGGGCGTCTATGCCAATTTCGCCGAGAGCAGCTTGAGGGTCGATAACGCCGGTGCGTTGGTTCAGCGGGTCAATGACGACGATGTCGAACTTGCCGGTGTCTTTGAGCTCGGGGGTGGTCTTCGATTCTATTTCAACGACGACTTCTTCCTCAGGATCGGCACCGAATTCTGGTACCTTTCCGGCGTCGCCAGCGCCAACGACCAGTTCGGATTCCAACTGCGTCCCGCAAGTGGCCGATCGATCAACATCGACGATGATGTCATCATGGTCGGTTTGAGCTTTGGCGGCGAAGTCAAATTCTAATCATCGTTGACGCGGACCCAGACATCGCCGCCGTCAACTTTGACCTCGAAGGCATCGACTTTGATCCTGGGATTGTCTTCCCAGGTCCCGTCCTTGATGCAGAATCGCCACGCGTGCCAGGGGCAGGTGACGGTTTCGCCGTCGAGGTGTCCCTCGGCGAGCGATGCCCCCATGTGTGGGCATAGGTCATCGATCGCGTAAAAGCGGTCTGCTTTTCGAAACACCGCGACCATGCGGCCATTGACCGCCAAGGCACGTCCCTTCCCTTCTTCGAAGTCGGCGAGAGCCCCCACCTTTTCAAAATCGCTCATCAAACCCTTTCCCTTGCCCAAAGTCATGCCGATGCGTCAAACTTTAGCGGGTATTGTCAGCGCGAATAGACCATCACGCCACAAACCGATTGACGCATGATTAACCAGGACCGACGTCGCCTGCTCGAATCCAAAATTTGGCCGCATGTTCAGACCCCGGGTCAGTACGTGGGTGGGGAGCGGAACATCGTCGTCAAGGATCACCGTCGGCTTCGAGGGAAACTCTGTATCGGCTTTCCCGATGCCTACACGATTGGGATGAGCCACCACGGTCTGCAGGTACTCTACTCGCTGATGAATCGCCGGCCCGATTGGGTCGCCGAGCGGGTGTTCGCGCCATGGCCCGACATGGAAGCGCTGCTTCGCAAGCATGGGGTCCCTCTCTACAGCCTCGAAACCTTCACGGCGCTGAGCGACTTTGACATCATCGGACTTTCGTTGCAGTACGAGATCAGCTCGCCCAACGTGTTGACGATGATCGATCTCGGCGGCATCTCGCTCGAAGCCGCTCAGCGAACGATGACCGATCCCCTGTTGGTTGCCGGAGGGCCATGCTGTCAAAATCCCGAGCCGATGGCGGACTACTTTGACGTGATCGTGATGGGTGACGGTGAGCCGGCGCTGCCTGAACTCTGTGATGCCTGGATGACCCAAAAGGAGTCGGTGCTCTCACGCGACGGGGCATTTTTTCAGGGAGAGGCCGGACGATGTCAGAGGGAAACGGCGCTAGCCGAAATCGCCGCGAAGCTTCCCTACGCGTATGTCCCGCGGTTCTACGAGCCCGAGTATGCCGACGGTCGAATCATCGCGATGCATCGTACCCGCGGCGGAATTCCGGCGACCATCGCGCCGAGCGTGATCGAGGATCTCGACTCGATACCCCTTCCGACCCAACCCATCGTTCCTTACATCGAATGCGTGCATGACCGAATTGCCGTCGAAATCATGCGCGGCTGCCCTCACCTCTGTCGCTTTTGCCAGAGCACCGTGATCAAGCGGCCGCTTCGAGTCCGGGAAGTCGAAACGATTGTGGCCGCGGCGCTGGAAAGCTACCGAAGCACCGGACTCAACGAGATCAGCATTCTCTCGCTCTCGAGTAGCGACTACCCTCACTTCGAACCGCTCGTTCATCGTTTGCACGAAGTCTTCAGACCGTTGGGCGTTAACATCACGGTTCCGAGTCTGCGAGTGAACGAACAGCTCCGCACTCTGCCACAACTGCTCGGCAGTGACCGCCGAAGTTCGATGACGCTCGCCCCCGAAGTCGCACGAGACGACATGCGAGAGCAGATCCGGAAAAAAATTAAAAATAGTGACCTGATCGAGGGCTG
>JBGTCJ010000563.1:0-1786 GCA_041748895.1 Pirellulaceae bacterium | reverse complement strand
ATCCTGGTGGGAGAGATGCGAGACCATGAGACGGCATCAATGGGGATTCAGGCCAGTCTTACAGGACACCTGGTATTCAGTACTCTACACACGAACGACGCGCCCAGTGCTGTATCACGAATGGTGGACATAGGTGTACCTGCCTACATGGTGGCAAGCAGCGTGATCGCGATCTTGGCGCAGCGGTTGGTGCGGACCATCTGCCCGCGTTGCAAGCAGCGGTACCAGCCGAGTGAGAGCGTGCTAAAGGATTCCGAGTTGCCGCCGGAGATGATCCAACAGGCCGAGTTCGCCAAGGGCAAAGGTTGCACCTACTGCTCGCGAAGTGGCTACCGCGGGCGGATCGGGATTTACGAATTGATGCTCATCAATTCCAAGATTCGCGAAATGATGTTCAAGAATGTGGGCGGCAAGGAGCTCCGTACCGCCGCGATAAATGGTGGCATGACAACGCTTTATGCTGACGGTATGCGAAAGGTCTGTCGCGGCATCACGACCTTCGAAGAGGTCTATCGGGTGACCAAGCGGACCGAGCAGGAGCACATTGCGCTGGCGCGAGTGGTAAAGGAGGGCTGAGCCTCCCGGAGCCCGCGAGTCCGGAACGGCTCGTTTCCTCCCCGGCGATCGATCGCTCCGTCAGAGACAGCTCGGGAAGCCACCACGGCGGGGAAAACGCCCCGCGGAAACACCCGCCGCCGGGTGGTGCAGCAGTTCGGATTTCTGTGTCATGCCGCGGGTGGTCCGGTGGTCCCTTGCCGGCGAGTGTGACGCGAGCGCTGAGCGAAGTTCGACCGATTCGCCCGACTTTTTTTGCTCGATCGTCGGCATCGAACGATAATGCTTGCATCGCTCCCCCTCTTCTGCAGCGTTTTCAACCCTTTTCTACTCTCCGAATTGAGCGTCGCCGATGGCCACACTGCTGATCGACAAATTGTTGCAAGCCGCCATCAAACAGGGCGTCAGCGACATCCACATCGTGGTCGGTCAGCCGCCTGTCTTTCGACTTCATGGCCGGATGCGGAAGCTCGAAACGAAGACGCTCGAAGGTGAAGATGCCGTGGCGCTGATGAAGAGCATCACGCCCGAGCGTTGCCAGCGGGAGCTGCAAGAGGCGGGGAGCACCGACTTCGGGTTCGCCTTCGGCGACATGGCGAGATTCCGGGTTTCGGTGTTCAAGCAGCGCGGCTTCATCTCGATGGTGTTGCGGCAGATTCCCAATGACAAACTGACGCCGGAGCAACTGGGGTTACCCGAATCGGTCGTCAAGTTGGTGCACCGCCCCCGCGGCTTGTTCCTCGTGACGGGCCCGACCGGCAGCGGCAAAAGCACGACGCTCGCGAGCTTGGTCAACATGCTCAATGAGACCGTCGATCACCACATCATCACGATCGAAGACCCGATCGAGTTCTATCACGACCACAAGAAAAGCACGATCAACCAGCGAGAGGTTGGGGTGGACGTGCCCAGCTTCTCCGAGGCGATTCGTCGCGCGTTGCGGCAAGACCCCGACGTGATCCTGGTCGGCGAGCTCCGCGATTTGCAGACGATCGAGGCCGCGATCAGCGCCGCCGAGACCGGTCACATCGTGTTCGGCACGCTGCACACCAACAGCGCGCAGGGCACGGTCAACCGCATCATCGACGCCTTCCCCGGCAATTTGCAGGACCAGGTTCGAACGCAATTGGCCAGTTCGCTGATCGGCGTGGTCGCCCAAACGCTGGTCCCGCGGATCGGTGGCGGCCGCGTCGCGGCTTACGAAATCCTGATCGTCACCTCGGGGATCAGC
>JBGTCJ010000562.1:0-2603 GCA_041748895.1 Pirellulaceae bacterium | reverse complement strand
GCCAAGCGAGCCTTGACGGCGTTTGAGCGGGGTAGTCCTCGATTTCGGCGAGTCGATCGCGTGCGGTATCCGCGAATGGTGTTTTGTCGTAACGGGCAAGCAGATCCTCGTAGTAGATTCTTGCCGCACCGTAGGCACTCTGTTTTTCTCGATAACGCGCCCGCACGGCTAGACGCTCGGCTCGTCGGTAGTCGACCTCGGCGGAAGCGCGCGCGATCGTTTCACGAATCTCTGGGTCACGCAGCTTGTCGGGGAATCGATTCCGCGTCTGTTCGATCAGCTTTGCGGTTTCTTCAAGCACCAATTGGCTGTACTGCGGTCCCGCGTACAGTTCCATTTTGCATCGGATCCCCAAAAGGTGTGCGTTGAAGAGATGCTCGCTGTCGGTGAACGTCTCGCGGAGATCGGTGAGAAACTCATCGGCATCCGAGTAGCGACCTTGGCGAAAATGCTCGACGGCCGCGGCCATGGTGGCGTCATCGGCCAGGCGACCTGTGGGGTCGTCGTAGCGGATCTGATCGAGCACGCGAATTCCATGGCCGTCAACGTCAAACCAGGGACGTTTCTCATCGGTGAAATTGACGGGCAAGACACCTCCGCCGGCCCTTTCCGTTTCGATCCAGTACTGTGCGACCGCAAACATCCGTGCCGCGGCGCGGTCGTTGTGCCGCGAGTTAGGGAACTCCTTCTGCAACGTTCCATAAGCCTTTTCAGCTTTCGTCAGGTGATCGGCGAAAAAATAACTCTCGGCCTCCATGAACTGCGCGTCCTGTGCGATTCCCGATCCAGGGTGAGCCGCCTTCGCCTTTCCAAATGCCTTTGCCGCCTTGAGAAACTCGGGCTCCGCCTTGTCACGTCGCATTCGGCTAGCTTCGCGGAACCGTTTGTCACCCTCCTGGTAGTGCACACGAGCCGTTTCCAACCGACGATCACGCTCAGCCTGCGACAGTTGCAGCTCTTTATCGCCTCGGAATGTGGCACGGGTCGCGTCACCTGCCGATCGAAACCAGGTGGTGCCTGCGCCGCCAGGGTCCCGGATCGAAGCGCAGCCTGCCACTACGAAAACAGCGATGGCGGAAGCCATCCAGGTGGCAAGCGATACGCAGCGATGCATCGGCAAACGTCCTTGGCTCGACTAAAAATGGGATCCCGACGATGTTGGGAACCGATGCTTAGTCCATTTTTAGCCGCGCTGGCAACAGCGATTGTGTCCGCGGCGGGTTCCCAAGTGCCAGGGAAATGTAGCGGTTCAAAACGGCCCGGAGCTCGGCGTAGTCGCGTGCCGCAAGCGGCTCCGCGACCGACGCTTCACGCACCGCCGATTCGCCAAGTGCCGGTGCGGGGGCTTGCTGCAGCCGCTCGATCCGAGCTAGCAATGCTCGGCGTAGCGAAACCGTCGACTTGATCCCCGCGCGGCAACCACCACACACCACACCGCCCAACTCATGCGCGAACGTGATCCTCCCTAACTCGGATCCGGCCGACGCTTTTCGACGCCCCGAACTCGCTTCGTTTCCGTACGGCACAACAGCATGCCGCGTCGATCCGTCATCGTGACAGTCCGCGCCACACCTGACGCAGTAGCGAGTCGACGGAGCAGCCCCCAAAATTCGCATCGCTTGCAATTCAAATCGGATCACCGCTGAGAGCTCATCCTCGTTTCCATCGATCTCATGAATTACGGCTTCGGCAAGCGAAAAGAGCTCGGGGTGTGGGTCATGGTCATCCGTCCAAAGTCGCAGCATCTCGGCCACGTAATACCCGCAGTGAAGCCGACTAAGTGATCGCGATGCCGCTCGAAATCGTCTCGCGAGTTTGGATTCCGTCAGAAGGTCGAGCGTTCCAGCGGACTTCCTGTAGAGCACGACGTCACACATGCTGAGCAAATCGAGCGACCCTTCGAAGGGACCCTTGGCACGACGGGCCCCCTTTGCGATCGCGGTGACGCGTCCAAAATCTCGCGTGAGCAGCGTCACGATCAAGCTGGTTTCGCTGAATTCGATCAGCCGCAGTACAATGGCGTCCGTTCTCTCGGCTGGCATCGCTTGCCTAAAATTCGCCCAGGTCGCCCATCATCGCCAGCATCTCGCTCATTTCGCCGGCCGCGTGCGAATCGCCCTGCCGCCGGGCTTCATCGATCCCTTCGCGAAGCATGCTCCGCGCCTGATCGACATTTCCCAGCTCGGCCAGTTGCTGTGCAGCCATGAAAAACGCGGGAACGTAGGGCTGCGGGTCACGAGCCAGGTCACTCAGTCTGCGCACACTCTCCTCGGCGTTCCCCTCCGACCGATACTCCATCGCTAGGCTGTAGCGTAGGAAGGTATCACCAGGATCGTCCTGCAACATGGCTTCGATCTTTTCGCGACGCGACATATCCGCTTCACCTCAATCGGGGCACAACCGCTTTTCGCATGGACACTCGTCGGAAAGCGGCCGCAAAGTCGCCGCGATCCTCACAGGCCGTATTCTCAGTCGAATTGTTTCAATTCGATCAATCCGAAATTCCGATAGACACATCGTAGTCTTTGCCCCGGGCGATGCGCAGGCGTCGGCTTAGACGTGCCTGCCCCCGAGCCCGCTTCCTTTGCCATCTCGATGAGTCT
>JBGTCJ010000561.1:0-5811 GCA_041748895.1 Pirellulaceae bacterium | reverse complement strand
ACTGGTTGGTGACGCGTTCGGCTTCCTCGACCCGCTTTACTCTTCTGGAGTGCTGTTGGCATTGATCTCCGGTGCCATGGCGGCCGATGCGGTGGACGCTGGGTTGAAGAAGGGTGACACGAGCGAGTTCCAGTTAAGAACTTGGGAGGCCGAGTACGTCGTCGCAATGAACCGAATGAAAAGGCTGGTTCTGGCGTTTTATGACGGTCTCAATTTTGGGCAATTGGTTCGTCGCCACCCGGACAAGAAACGATTGATTACCGACATCTTGATTGGCGACTTGTTCAAACCTGAGCTTGATGAGCTGTGGCCGCTGATTGATGAGCTACAGCGGGAGCAAGATGCCAGGATGACCGAGCCCTCCGTGATGGCCAAGTCGTCGGGCAATGTGGTCCAAAGTTAATACTCCGACGTCGGCGACGAGTCCATCATCGGGCGACCTCGAATGCCTCGGGTCCCGGATCACGGCGGCGGATCAAGGTGCAACCGGACTCGAAGCACGATGGTCCCATATAGCGTTGGCGGACGATGCGGACGTCCAGCCAAAAGGTTGGCAGGAGGATGCGGATCAATTCATCTGGCCAGAACTGCTCGCTCGAAAGAAATCCGACGCCTAGCTTAGAAAAATCGGTTGTGTAGATCCCGATGGGGGTCGAGGGTCGTTTGAATGCAGGCAGTGGATGGTTTGGGAGAACGGCGCCGCGAGCCCGAGCCCGGAAACGGGCGGAGGTTCGTTGTTCCATTGGCGTCGTCGCCGCGTGCCCGGTCTCGTCAAAAAATCGGGCGAGGCGCTTGGGCAGACGAATCGACCACTCGATTTGATCCATCATTCGTGCCAGGCGCCGCGAATAATCGTCATCCAGCATTTCAAGATCTCCGCATCAAATGCTTTGCCGCTCTCTTTTTCCATCAAGGCCAGCGCCCGCTCTCTCGTCATCGGCGTTCGGTAAGGCCGAAAGCTCGTCAGCGCCTCAAAAACGTCAACAACGCTGCATACCTTCGCCCAAGGATCGATCTCCTCGCCGGGCACTCCCACCGGGTATCCCTCACCATCAATTCGCTCATGGTGTTGGTAGGCCATCAGCAGTTGGCCTCTTGATAAATCACTTCGGTGGGCCAAGTGACGAAATCCGACCGTTGGATGGCGACGAATCACGCGGTACTCCGATTCATCCAGGCGACCTGGTTTGCAAAGGATCCGATCTTCGATGTCGAGCTTGCCGAGGTCATGTAAAAATCCCCCGGTGGTGATCGATTCGATCTGGCCAACCGGCATCCCCAGTCCCTTGGCGAGCAACCCCGCGTAAAGCCCGACGTTCGCAGAATGAGTGAAGGTTGCGTAGTCGTGGTGAAGAACACGAAAGAGATCCTCTGCGGTGAATTCATCGCCGCTGAGAATTTTCGCCGTCGTGGCGCCGAGTTTCATCGCCATCGGAACACACTGTTGCCGGTCGGGTGCCTTGAAACCCTCTTCCAATACATCTCGAACCACCTCCGCCAACGCGCCCGCTCGGCAGGAGGCAGGCAAGTCGGATCTCCCTTCGTGTTGTTCGACGAGCGACCGAATGTGCTTCTGGTAGCGCTCCCGCGCGGGAGCAGGGACAAACAATCTTTTGATTCCCTTGGCACGCAACCGCTGGAGGTCGCCGTCGGTCAAAGGATAATCGGCGGAGCGGAATAGCCGAAATTGCTGGGTTTCGCCGTCGAGTTGGTACAGGTCCAATCCCATAGCCGTAGAGGGCAAGAGCGTCGCAACGCTGATCGGGAAGTATTGCGAAGTGTTCATCAAATGCCCGACATACCCCCCTGAGAACGGGCATTCAAACAGATCTGAATTCCCGGATCAATATCGGTTTTGGCTAAGCCAGGAGATCGCCCCGATCCGGACCGATGATAGTGATTTGATCCCCATTTGTCGCTTGCACATCGACTCCGCCCGGCAACGACAGCCTCACGATAGGTGGTCCTGAAACGGCCTCGTGTAGAAGGGCTAGTTGAGAAGCCGTCAATGACACTCGCGGCCAATTTTGTGCGTCCCAAAGACGGTGAATCGCGATGGCGAGGATCGCCGAATCGACTGGCCCACGATCGATTCGCAGGCACTGGCCTTCGATCGAAACCGATTGCTCGATCCAGGCCGAAGCGACGCGCTCGAGTGGCTCTCGCCACTGTCCCTGAAATCTGATCATTCGTAGGATCGCGCGGTCCGCTCCCGGGTAACGTTGGCGAATTTGGGGAAGCATAGCGTGCCGCAGCCAATTTCGTTGGTAGTCACAATCCCGATTGCTACCGTCCTCCCGCCACGGTTGGCCAATCTCTTGCAACCCGTCGCGGAGCGATTGACCGCGAATTTCGAGCAGGGGACGCAGCAAAACGAGATCCTCACCCATCGATCGGTGAGGGGCGATCCCCGTGAGCCCCGCTGGTCCTGTCCCTCGGAACAGACGATGGAGTACGGTTTCGACGTTGTCATCGGCTTGATGCGCCATCAGGACGCACCGTGCCCCGACCCGGTAGGCGCAACTCCTAAGAAATCGGTGACGCATCCGCCGCAAGGATTGCTCATCGGTTCGCGTCGTTGAGTCCGTGTCGTCGACTTGGTGTCGACCAGTGTGGCAGCAGAGGCCGAGCGATTTCGACAATTGAGTGACCCATTGTTCGTCGTCATCCGACGCGGCGCCTCGAACCGCATGGTTGAAATGAGCGACCACGAGATCGTCGACCCTTGCCCTCGGATCTCTCCCCCAAACGTCGACGACCAATCTCAGTAGTGCCACACTGTCGGCTCCTCCGCTAACCGCAAGCAGGAGCCGCATTCCTCCGTAACGCGACACCGGAAGCTGACGCGATAGCGCTTCCCGCAGGCCGCTCCAAATGGGCTGGAGCGTATCGGAAACGTCTGTGTCATGTTGGGCGCGATCGGGAATCACGGCGCGCTATCTCGCGGCACAACGGGGTTTGGGTCGCACTGGGGAACGGGATACCGCTGGGCGATCGCGGCATAGGCGCGCTGACCGACTCGGCCGATCAGAAGCGTCAGTCCGCTCATCGTTGCGTGACGAGAAGGTCCGCTCTCAACACCTGGCGTGTTCCGCGCCGTCTTTCGCCGATTAGGGAAAATCTCGCGCATCAACCGAGCGGGGTCGTGATCGGTGCCGCGCACCTTGATCGCATTGATTTCCCACTGACGAACCTTCACCTCCCTTCGGATCACCTTGACATCAGCAGGGCCGATCCAGCGGCAATGATAACACTGCAGCAGACAGCGCTGGCTCGGCAGGCGAGCCCCGGTCAGGAAGCCGGAGGCTTGACCAATGCACGACAAATCTCGCTCGATCGCAAGGGCCGATGTCAAACCGGAAGCCCGCACGGCAGGGTCCGGATCGAAGATCCACTCGTCGGGACGGGACGCCGTCGGGTCCGATGTCGCAGACTCGCTGCGGCGGGGGGAGAAGGCTTTGAACGAGCCATCACGATCGACTCGCACCGCCGAGCGCTGCCCGGCAAGTCCCAATGACTCTCCCAACAGTTCGCCGTGGATCAGCATCTGTTCGCGAACGCGGCCCGCGAGACTGACCCATCGCCGATGCCCGCCCACGGCGAGGGTATCGTCGAGATCAGCGGCCGGCGCCAGTTTGACGATCGACGACGATGCGCGATCAATCAGACTCTTGATTCGATCGCAGGATGGCTCGTACTGGGCCGGTTGACTCACCCGCCGGTTGTCCGGTCGGCGGTCTGGATCCAGGTGCAAAACAACGTCTCGTCGAGACAATGGCAGGTGATCGAGGTACGACTCGAGATCGCAGCATACGGCAGCGACGGTGCCCGTGTACGCTTCGCGCGTTTCCGGGGGTCGAGCCTCGGCAAATTCGAAGGCGGTCGAGGCGAACGCCAAATTCGCCGCAGCCATCGCGGTCATCAACGGATCGCGATCGATCGTGACCACACTCCCGCGGCGGGCAAACTCGATCGCATCCCCACCAACGCCACCGCAGCCATCAATTACGAATCGCTCGCCAAGGAGCGACGCCTTGTAGCGAGCCACGGATCGGTCACTCGCTTGCTGGATCGCGCGATCCGTCGCGAGCCAAACGCCGGGTCCAAACTTGGCGATTGCCTTCGCTTGAATCGACGCGATCTCGACCAACAACGTGGCCAAGTCCGACGGTACCGACCGGCGAACCGCCATCACGAGGGAGGGGGTCAGTGGCTCGGAAGCCAGCGACGCGATCTGATCGCGATAGCCCATCAATCGAGAGGCCAAATCGGTCACGAAAGCTGCGCCATCAGTTCGCGGATGTCCAACAGGTGCACCTGTCGCCCACCCTCGTGCGGGCTATCGATCGACACCGTCATGCCATCGACACTCGTCCGTGGATGCGTGTCGCATCGCCACTCTCCTCGATACGCCGGTGGTGAAGGGAAATGTCCCAACTCGACGCGTCGATCGGTCGGCGGATGGTAAAGGTAAACCGTTTGGCGGCCCGTTCGATCGGGATAGGTGTCGTTAAGGATCCAGTCTTGATAGGGCGGGGGGAGGTAAGTGTTGTGGCCGTTGACGGGCATCTTGACCTCGCCAATTCGCCGCATCCGATCGGATTGGTCGGTCATCTCGTAGAAACCTGCAGGCAGTCCGTCGGGACGTGTCCACATCGTCACGGTTTCGTCATCTTTCCATATGAAGTGTGATGTGTTGCCTGAGGGATCCAGCACGTACAGGTCGCTTCCGTCAAGGTTCGCGCTGATCATCCGCGTCACAAAATTTCCCTCGAAAGACAGGGTGTCCGGGTCGAACTTGGGTCGGAATCGGTGCAGGAAGACGAAACGCGTCGCCGACGGATTCATCAACAAGTGATTGAAGTAGTGCCAAGCCTCCTCCTTTCGGCTTCCATCGGGCCAAGCGATGGCGACCACATCGGCGTGAGAGAGGATCAATTCGCTCCTTCCCGTCTCCAGTTCGACTCTCCAAATGCCAGAATCTTTTGGGGCGCGCTGGGCAACATTCGGATCGGGCACACCTTCGTATCCATACCCGGGGCGAAGGTTATCGATTCGTGAAAAGTCGACCGAAAGCCCCCACCGCCCGTCATGGCTGATCGTGTACAGCGGGCGATCGATCACCCGCACGGACCCGGTTTGAATGTCCTTGATTCGGCAAACAAAGTGATCATCCTGCCGGTCGTTCCAAAGAACCTCGCGTCCCTTGTTGCCAACCCATTGCAGCATGCAACCTTGTTGCCATCCCCAAGCCAGCGAGGTGCCCAGTTCCACCCAAGTGTCCTCCCGCGCCGTGTCGACATAACCGACACGGATCCGATCGGCGGCCGTTGGGCTGCGGCCCTCAAAGTCGACCTGGTGTGCGAGCACCTGCATTCCAGTGGGGTCAAATTGCTGTTTGTCGTAGTAGCCGAACCAGTGGTGTTGAGGTCGTGAATTGGGTGCGGCTTTCGCCCTCGCATGCGTGATCTGGCGATGAGGGACGAAGGTTTCCAGCGGAGCGGAGGCAGCGTCGGTCTGCTGGCCGTTGGCTTGACGCGAGCGGACCAATGGGCTGATCGCTGCTGAACTCGCGAGAGCCCCAAAACGCCGACGATTGACCAACATGACTGAACTCCTCCCAGGCGCCGACTCGCGGTCAGCCCGCGATCGCTACCGAAATTGTTTGGCTTGATGATACAATAATCGAACCGCATGAGACGGTCTGAACGTCGCCCCCCAATCCCACCTCCCGTAGCTGGCAACTGGATGCGTACCCAGTCCGCTCACTTGCACTTCCCTATCGTTACGGAATCAACCGCATTGATGATC
>JBGTCJ010000560.1:0-5249 GCA_041748895.1 Pirellulaceae bacterium | reverse complement strand
GTTTCGGCGTAAGTGCCGGGGACGTAGATCAACCCGGTCGACATTCCCCAGGCACCCTCTCTCATCGCTTTATCCGCGAGCTCCTTCATCCGCGTTAGCTCTTCGCTTGTCGGCGCACGTCGTACGCTACCGAAAACTTTGGATCGGAGCGTCCCATGGGGCAGCAGGTGAATCACGTTGGTGCCCGCGCCAGCCGAGTCGACCTGTTCGAAATACGCAGCGACGTCGAGGTTTCCACCACCGCAATTGCCCGTGACAATCGTCGTGCAGCCCTGCGTGAGAAAGTTCGTGTTCGCGCGGGTTGCGGGATCGGTGATCGGACGGTCGCTGTGGTTGTGCAGGTCAATGAACCCGGGACAAATGACCATTCCCGTGCAATCGATCGTCTGACCGATGACGCCGCGCTGAAACTCGCCGATTGCGACGATCCGACCGTTGGCGATCGCTAGATCGCCCGACATCCCTTCGCCGCCACTGCCATCCAAAAGCGTGCCGCCGACGAGCAACCAATCGGCATCAATCGGTTGAGCGACCAGGGGCGGCGACTGCCAGCACAAGAACAGCAGGAGCCCAACGATCGGTATCGAACGGCGGGCGACGTGACGTGCAGGCGGCATGGGTGGTTACTCGAAGTGGAAGTGAAGCTCAATCGGTGCTGCGGGCCGCGGATGCCCAGCGGGCCAATTCAGGGTCGCCGACGGCAAAAGCGACCTCGGCCGCGGTGGTTTCACCCGTCAGCACCCGCAACTGCGCGGCCTCGGCGAGACTCAGCATTCCCCCATCGACGGCCATCCGCTGAAGATGGTGCGAAGATTTGCCTTCACTGATCGCCAACTCCAGGTCGCTGTCCACCAACATCAATTCCGGCAAACAGGTTAACGAGTCAAACCCGACTCGGAAGCAATTGTCACAGCCGGCAGCGCGGAAGACGGTCGGTCGGGTGTCGCCGATACGAGAGCGGACACGATCATTAGTGACCATCGAATCATCAAACTCGACCTCCCAGCGGCAAGCAGGGCACAGCCGCCGAATTAGCCTCTGGTTGATGACGCCGATCAATGAGGCGGCGAGGAAGCTGAGATTCGTTTGGTGTTGCCGCATCACGCTGATCGCCTCGGACGTCGAGTCGGCATGGACCGTTGCCAAGACGAGTTGTCCGCTGGCACCCGCTCGCACCGCGGTTTCAGCCGTACGCGCGTCACGAATCTCTCCAACCATGATCACGTCGGGGCCATGTCGAAGCACCGCAGTTAGCAGCTCGGCAAAATCAACGCCGGCTTTGGTGTTGACCTGCGACTGGTGCACCCCCTTGATCGAATTTTCGATCGGCTCCTCTATCGTGTGAATCTTGCGTGTTCCGTCATTGAGATGCTGAATTGCGGAATAGAGCGTGCTCGTCTTGCCACTGCCCACCGGGCCACTGACCAGTACCAGGCCAGATTGGTGTTTGAGCAAACGCTCGAGCCTCCCCAACTGTTCCGTGTCGAAGCCGAGCTTGGGCAAGGGTCGAATGCCATGCAGCGGATTGAAGATGCGTATCGCGACGTCCTGGCCGAATAGCGTCGGCAGGGTGTTCAGCCGCAGATCGACGTCTCCGCCGCTGGGCATCGTGATCACACCTCGACCCTCACTGGGGCGAATGTAGTCGCCGGTACCGGTTCCCGAGATGGCTCGGAAATAGCCTTGCAACCGATTGCCATACGATCGCGCCAGCCGCCGGACGGGCTCAAGACGGCCAAGCCTGCGGGCACTGATCAACACACTTCGACGATCATCCGAAATGAAGATATCGCTCGCATTGCGTTCGACCGCCCACTCGATCAAGTTGGCGGCAAAATCCTCGGGCAATGCCGTTTCGATTTCGCCTTCTATTTCCTCAAATTCGATCGCGGATTCTTTCGACACGATGCGTCAGCCCCCTGATTGATCACGCGGAAATCCCCAGGGACCGATTGTACCCGAAACGTTGAGGGCTGAGAGAGCGTGATGCCGCGAGTCTCCGGTGAGCGGGAATCAGTGGCTTCGTCGGCTCTTTCTTTCCTTTTTGGCCGCTGCTTTTTTCGGCTTCTTTTTGGTCTTGGCTTTCGAATCTGCCTTGCGGTCCGCATCCTTGAAAGACCGCTTTTTCGACGTTCCAAGGCGAGCCTTGCTTGAACTCTCTTTGCGAACGAAGTCGAGGACCAATTGCCGCTCGCGCAAGTCAACCTTGGCGATCCGAATGGTCAACAAATCTCCCAAGCGAAACTGATTTCCTTCCTTGAAGCCAACAATCATCTGACCTCGCCGCTCGAATCGATAGCGGTCCGCCGGGAGCGCGGTGATCGGCAGGTAGCCGTCGACTGGAAGCGTCAGGCAGCGAGCAAACAGTCCGTCGGCGAACACGCGGCTGATCACCGCCTGCATCGTCTCGCCAACTTTCTTCTTCATGAAATGAAGCAACTTCAACTGCACCAAATCGCGTTCGGCCGCGGCGGCGTTGCGTTCCTGATCGCTGCAGTGAAACCCGAGCCGTAGGAGTACCGGAAATGCCTCATCAGCCGTCGTTTTTCCGTCGATCAGGTTTTGCACCAGGCGATGGACCGTCAGATCTGGGTAGCGTCGAATGGGGCTGGTGAAGTGGCAGTAATGCTCCATGTCGAGCGCGTAGTGGCCTTCGCGGTGTGGCCCATAGATCGCCTTGTTCATGCTCCTGAGCACTGCGAAATTGACCGCATTCTCCAGTTCGGTGCCGGCCACCATATCCAACACGCGTTGGATGTCAAAACGGCTTTGCACGGTCGGCACCGACAACCCAAGATCCTTGACGAATTGCTCGAGTTGACGGAGTTTGCGACGATCCGGAGGTGGGTGAATGCGGTGCAAAAAGTTCAGTTCTTGGTCATCCAACCAGGTGGCCACGGCCTGGTTTGCCGCCAGCATGAACTCTTCAATGATCTGGTGGCTTTCGGTATTGACCGTGACGTGCGCACCCTTGACCTTTCCGCCACGATCCAGATCGATTTTTACCTCGGGAACATCCATGGTCAGCGAACCGGCGCGGACGCGCCGGCGTCGCATCTCCATTGCCAGAGTGTGCATGTTCGCCAACAGCCCGCAAAGCTCTTCGCCCCACTCTTCGCGCTTGGCATCGGGGGCGGCAAGGAATTCGTCAATCTGCTCGTAAGCAAACCGCTTGTTGCTGCGGATGGCGGCGTTGTAGACCTCGACCGAGGTGATGACACCATCGTCCTGGATTTCGATCTCGACGGTTTTGGTCAGCCGGATCCGATCGGGCTGCAGGCTCGCGAGGTGGTTGCTGATGATTTCCGGAATCATCGGCACCACGCGATCGGGCAGATACACGCTCGTCGCCCGCTTCGCCGCCTCTTGATCGAGCGGACTGCCGGGCGGCGCGAAATGGGAAACGTCGGCGATGTGAACCCAAAGTGTCCATCGACCGGCCTCGCGACTGAGCGAGATCGCGTCATCAAAGTCACGCGCGTCAATCGGGTCAATGGTGATCGTGAGCAAGTTGGTTAAGTCTCGACGCGACGAGGGAATTTCACCCTCTCGGAAAGCGTCGGCTTGTCGCCGCGCGTCTTCGAGCACGGTTTCGGGGAATTCATCGGGCAACGCATACTGCCGCATGATGGTCAGCGTATCGATCGCCGGATTGTTGGTCTTGCCCAACACTTCGAGGATCACGCCTTCCCCGCCGCTTCCATCCTCATGCGGAAACTCGACGATCTCGACGAATACCTTTTCGTCACCTTCGAGCGGTAACCCACGCACATCTCCGACCGTGATCGGTTGGTCGTAGGGAACGCCATCCAAATGGACCAACGCCACGCCGTCGCTCAACTCGAACGTACCCGTGAACTGGCGACGACCTCGCTGCAGAATTTTGGTGATCACCCCCTCGCTGTCGTCGCCACGCCGATCGCCACGAGCACTTAACCGCACTTCAACGGTATCGCTGTCCAGCGCCCCGGCCGTTGCCCCCGGCGGAATGAAGATGTCGTCGGGCGAATCCGTGTCTTCGGTGCCGCTACCAGGCCGCACGAATCCAAACCCGCCCAGGGCGCGCCGAAACGTGCCGCGGACGATAGGTTCCGATCGAGAAGCGTTGGTCGCCCCGGAGCTGCTCGGACCTTGGATCATGTGGTTCGAACCGTAGCTGAGCTGACCTTGTTGGACCAACCACTTGACGACCCGCTTCAGCTCCCGGTAGCCGTCCTCGTTGAGTTCGAGCGCGGCCGCGATCTGCTTCGCCTTGCTCGCGCGATAGTCGGGCGACGCGACCCATCGCAATACGCGGTCCGCCAATTCAGTTGATACTTCCATGGCAGCAGAATACTCGATTGGCTAGCTACCGGCAGGTCACCCGAGAGGTTTCCGATGCCTCCGGCGCCCCAAAAGCGTATGATTGGTAAGTGGGACAACCAGACGATTGCGGCAGCGGGTTGGAGCGATTCGCGAGGAGGAGGGTAGCGATGACGGGCAGGCATGAAGGACGAAAATACAGGATCGGTCATCCGAGTTGTTGGCTCGTTGTGATCCTGCTGGGCAGCCTGGGGGCCGGTGATGTCTCTGCGCAGTTTGGTGGGACGCAGGACATGATGCTGCAGAACCTGCGGCGGGAGCAGCAGGCGTTTAGCTCACAAAATCGGTTTGGGCAGGGGGTGGCACCGCCGCTCACGACGTCTCCCGGTGGCTATCGGTCCCCGGTGTACTGGCATGGACATCGCCGGCCCAACATCTTTTTTCAAAATCACTTCTACCAGGGTTACGGGTGGGGTGGCTTCCCGATCGCCGGCGGATATTTCGGTAACCCCTACTTCCATGGCTACGGCTACCCCTATGGGTCGTACGTGTTTCCGCCGCGGATCACGGTTCTACCGCCGGGCCAGCCGCTCACCAACGAAATTCTCAATCCGCCTTTGGATCCATTTGCACCTCCGAACCAAGTTCCCCCGGCTAGAATCGTCCCGCCGATGGCCAACGGCGCCCCAGCAGTGGGCGTACCCGCGGCGCCGGATGCGCGGGGTGCGCCGGGTGCGGCCGCGAATAATCTCCCGCAGGATGAGATCAAGCGGCGGGTGTCGGTGCTCAAGCCGAGCAATGAAGCAGGCCGCATGCGCGCCGAGCAGTTGATCGCGGACGGAGACCGTGAATTTGCGGCCCAGCAGTATCGGCGGGCCGCGAGCAAGTACCGAGAAGCGATCTCCAAGGCGCCCGACTACGCGATGGGGCACCTCCGCGCTGCTCAT
>JBGTCJ010000559.1:0-34879 GCA_041748895.1 Pirellulaceae bacterium | reverse complement strand
CAACCCGCGATGACGGTGCCGCATGCGAGCAACGCAAACCAGCTTATCGACACCCAAAAGCGATCGGCGAAGGCTCTCGAGGGACGAGTACCATAATGTAAAACGTTCATGGTCGGATGGAAGTTCCCGCTGCGTGGAGAGGTCCTGCGTCGATACAATGGGGCCGTAGTTTATCAGCTCCGACCAGGCTTCGCTGTGGCGGGTCAATCGTCACCCGCCGATTCAACTTCCAAGCGCTTCGCGTGCCGCGTTCTGCGGTGGGAATAAAACGTTCGTGATTTCTGACCACACCACCAGCGACCGATTGCGGCTTGCTCGCGACGGCGACAATGACCAATTGGGACAGTTGCTTGAGCAGTACCGTGGTTATCTCCTGATGCTGGGGCATCGTTACCTCTCCGATTCGCTCAAGGTGAAGATCGATCCGGATGACCTGGTTCAGATCACCTTTGAGGAGGCGACGCGAGACTGGAGCGGTTTTCGAGGCACGACACCCGGCGAGTTCGCAGGTTGGTTGAGGAACATACTCAAAAACAATGTCTCGACCGCGGTGGCCCGACACGTCACGGCGAAAAAGCGTTCGATCCGTCGCGAAGTCCACTTTTCGGGAGCTGGCGAGGATGGCGATTCGGCCGGAAAATGGCTGGCGGAGCGGTCGGCCCACACCACCAGCCCCAGCGGCAAAGCGATCCGCGCCGAGGCCGCTCAAGAGCTTTACCAGGCGCTCCTGCACCTCCCGGAAAACCAGGCCGAGGCGATTCGACTTCGCTACATCGAAGGCTTGTCGCTTGCCGATATCTCGGACCGAATGAGCAAATCCGATACGGCCATCGCGGGGCTACTCAAGCGGGGACTCGTGCGACTGCGTTCATTGCTTCGGCTGGATCCCGAGGCGTTCTGACTCGTTATTGAGAGAGAATGTTGTTGGAAATTAGCGCCCCTGCGACCGGCAAAGGATGCCTTGTGTCAGAGCCTCGTCTGGACTGCCTCTAGGAACCCTCCCATGCCCGACCCACTCGACGAAGCTTTCGCCGCGTACCTTCACGCCCGCGATCAGGGTGAGCAGCCGAGCCGAGATGAATTCCTGGGCCAATACCCGCAGGTTGCCGATCGGCTTCGCGAGCTGATGACCGCCGCTGACTCGCTCGATCGATTCGTCGGCCCCGAATTTATCCGAGTTGGCTCGCTCGACTCCGCTGTTCACTTCCGCGCGGCGGGAGGATCCAAATCGACCGCATTTAGTGGCGAAGTGCGATCGGAGACCGAGTCGATGGATGGCGCAGCGGAGACGGTCGATCTGGCCGATCGAGGCGAAACCGGTTCCCCGGTGACCCTTCCCATCGCGCGCCGCGCCGAGGGCGACCCAGGCCCGACTTTGCCCTACCAACTCGGGGACTATCGACTGCTGAGCATCTTGGGACGCGGCGGAATGGGCGTCGTTTACCTGGCAACCCAGGATCACCTCAATCGTCAGGTGGCAGTGAAGATGATCCGATCGGGCATCCTGGCGGGCGAATCGGAGGTGAAACGGTTCTACAGCGAAGCCAAGGCCGCGGCCAAACTCGAGCACCGCAATATCGTTTCGATCTTTCAAATCGGCCACCTTTCGGGACACCATTACTTCTCGATGGAGTACGTCCCGGGCACCGACCTTTCCAAAAAGATCCGCCAGGCACCGCTCGCGCCCCGGGATGCGGCTCGGTATGTCCGCGACGTGGCCCGAGCGATCCAGCATGCACACGAGCGGAAGGTGCTGCATCGTGATCTCAAGCCGGCCAACGTTTTGATCGATCCCGATGATGCGGTCCGCGTGACCGACTTTGGGCTGGCCAAACACATCGATTCCGACAGCAGCATGACAGGCAGTGGCGCGGTAATCGGGACCCCCAACTACATGGCACCCGAACAGGCGAGCGGCTATAGCGATCGTGCCAGCCCGGCCACCGACGTCTACGGGCTCGGCGCCATCCTATTTGCCGCTATCACGGGTCGGCCACCGTTCTCGGATCCCTCGCCGGTGCAGACGATGTTGCAAGTCGTCCACCAACCCGCGCCGCGGCTTCGCTCGCTTTGCCCCGAGGCGCCAGAAGATCTCGACACCGTGATCGCCAAATGCCTCGAAAAGCAACCCGAGCGACGTTACCGAACTGCGGGCGAATTGGCCGACGAGCTCGACGCCTACCTCGATGGCCGCCCGATCGCGGCGCGGCCCTGGAATCGCCTCACACGCGTTTGCCACTGGTTGCTCCAGGTGCCGCTGGTCGCCGCACTTTGCGGACGTCGCGTGATCACGCCGACCGTCGTCCATCGTCGATTCCAAACCGCTCTACTCGCCGCGGCGATGCTCACGCCCTTCTTTTTGGTCGGTGGCTGGGCAGCGATCACCACCTACCAGCAAAGAATGCCGACCGTCGTCCGCCTGGCCGGTGGGCTCGACGGTGGCGCGTACGAGTCACTGTCGCGAGAATTGGCCGGTCGGCTCGAACGCCACCATGGGGTTCGCGCGGAGGTGATTCGGTCGAGTGGGTCCTTGGACAATCGCGACCGCTTGCTGCGTGGCGAAATCGCGATGGCGCCGATGCAGGCTGGGGCCATGACCAGCGAATCACTCTGTGTGCTTGCGCCACTTTTCTACGAAGCGGTTCACGTCTTGGCGAGGTCGGATTCGGGTGTCGATTCGATCGACTCCGTGATCGGGCACTCGATCGCCGTCGGACCGCTGGGGAGCGGATCGAGGCTGGTGGCCGAGATGGTCCTCGAATCGCTCTCGATTCCGCTTGAGACCACGCCCCGAGTCGTCACGCACTGGCCCGACCTAAACACGTCCACAGGACCGGACGTGGCGGTCGTCTGCATCGGCAAAGGAAGTCAATTGGTCGCGACGCTGCTCAAGGATGATCGTTGGAAACTACTTCCCGTCCCGTCGGCCATCCAGGTTTCGCTCGAACACCCCGTGCTGCGACCGATGACGATCCAAGCGATCGAATACCCCGGGGCGAACATTCCCGAAGAGGGCGTGGCGACCGTCGGCACCACGGCTTTTCTCGCGGCAACGAAGAAGACACCCGACGCGCTGGTGGCCGCGACGCTCCACTCGCTGTACGACGAACCGATCGCAGGGCTGATCCAGTGGCACCAGGTCAAGGAGTGGCAGGGACTCGCTTTCCACCCCGCGGCACGGCGCTACTTCGACCAGAAATGAAGTCCTTCGCTCCAAGGAACATAGGGCTGGCAGGACTCGAACCCGCGACCTAGGGATTATGAGTCCCCAGCTCTAACCACTGAGCTACAGCCCCCGCTGATTCCGCAGGTTTTAGCAGAGCGCCGCAAGCAGCGGCAGCAGGCCGCCTATCGGTAGAGGGAATGCGCCCATTTTCGTTCTCGGCGACGGGAACTTGAGCACCGAGTTCAAGTTCAGCCACGACCTCGAAGCTGCCGTTTCAACTCGAACTCCATCGCTGCCAACTCATCCAGACTCTTGCTCCGTAACTGCTCTACAGTCGATTCTTTGACACCAGCGAGCGACTGAAGGACTCGAACTCGCCCAATTGCCTCGCCTCGCTCCTCGGCCGCCTCCAGACGCGCTTGTTCGTCCCGTTGCATTCTCAGACGCGACTCGTAAAAACGCTTCTCTTCGGGGTTACGGGCAATCATTTCCAGGACTCCTATCGCTTCAGTGAAGACCGGATCGGGTAGCAGGCGGTGCAACGCCTCCGCCGTGCTGGACGCGGCGAAGCGGAAGAAATGCGCCCACTGACTGATGGGGTCCGGCGGCACAACATTATCCGTGGCCGGATCGTACTTAGGCAACTCTAAAAGGTGGATTTGAAGGCAATCGGTGAGCCGCTCGCCCTCGGCAGTTCGGAGCTGAAAGTCGAGGTGGATCCGTGCCGAATCGCCGAACAGGATCGCATCGAGGATGCAAATTCCGATCGACGGACGCAAATCCCGGTAGCTGTCGCCCTCCCCAAGTTGTTCGACCAGCTGGCTGGCCGCGTAGTAGGTCAACCGCTGGGAAAGCCCCGCCGGGAGCGTCGTCTGAATCTCGATGTCGATGAGCCTGCCGTGATTATCGGTCGCGAGGATGTCGAGGATCGATAGCTTGTCGTCGTCGTACCGCTTGCCGGCGATTGGATTGAGGATCTGCACGTCGGCGATCTCCGGCTGGCCGGCAATCACGGCGTTGAGAAAATGAATCGTCACCGCAGGATGCTCGGGACTGCCCAGCAGAAGCTTGCAAGCGAAGTCGACCCGAGGGTCGATACCGATGCTCATGGTCTGCACTCCGTTGCGGATGAAAGACAATGCCCGAAGACGACGGAGGCTCATCGTAGCCGAACTCGCGCAACCGCCGCGCATCGTGCCGCCGATCGATTCGCTGCTCTTGCGTTGTGGTAGGTCGATGAGGCCATCCGTCCTCCGTCATCGTAGGCTTGCGTGTCGATTGTCGGGGAGTCATGGACGAGCGTTGCCAATTAGCCACGGTCGCTGCAGGTTCTCCCAACCGCTTTGCAATAGGGGTAAGTATATCCGCTGATCGCTGTGAGCATCCGCGATGCGAGCGAGCTGTTTGGATGGGTACCGTTCACGCGATGCGTGTTCAACGCGCAGATGGTTCGAAACCACTCAGCGACCTAGGTGGGCTCAGTAAAGCTACTTGCAGGGCTGGAAAGACGCCCGTCCTTACGCGTAAACCTGGTGAGTACCGCTTTGCCCCTTGGATGTTGAAAAGAGCCATGATTTGCGGTGCTTCGATCCCCCTTTGGTGTCGTCCAGCTAGAAGCGTCTCGTGATCTCGGCGTGAATCGAACAGGCGCTGTCCTCGGAACCGCTTTGTCCGTTGGCGTGGACATCGGTCAATTGCCGTGGCACATCCTTTGCGACCCGGGCCGACGGGGTTTAGTCGTGACATCGATGCCCGTCTGGCACGATGCGACAACCGTTTTCCGTTCACACGAGGATCTGAAGCAATGAGAATGTCAACACTCCGATTTTTTGCGGCGTCGATCGCAGTCGGCTTGATGCCCGCTGCTCACGCACAAGTCGCGCAGCCACCGGTTGCCGGTCAGCCACAACTAGGACAACAACAGATTGGCCAACCGCAAACCGGTCAGAGCACGCCACAGGCCGGGCAAATTACGAGGCCCGGACAAGCCGCGAGGCCTGGACAAGCAGCGAGACTTGGGCAAGGACAGGACGGCAACAATCAGCTGCAAACGCGTCGCCAAGGCGGGAGGGCCGCAGGGTCACAACAGAGCGGCCAAGAACTCGAAAGTTTGATCGTCAAACAGATGATCGTCGCCAACAAGGGTGCTATCGAGTTCGGGCAGATGGGGACCAGCAAGGCGGAACACTCGGACGTCAAGCAGTTCGCACAAACGCTTGTTAGCGACCACCAGGAACTCGGTCGGGCGTTGGAGAAACTGGACCTCGGATCGAGCAGCGGCACGCAAGCCGGGCAAGCCACCCGAGATCGTCAATCACAAAGCCCTGGCTCAAGTCAGGCCGGCGCAAGCCAAACGCCTGGTTCAAGCCAAGCCCCAGGTCTTGCGCAAACCCCCGGCTCGACGCAGACTCCGGGATCCGTGCAGTCCCGTGCGGGTGAACGTGCCGGTGCGGCTCAGTCGGGAATCGCTCGCAGTGGCGGTCAAGATGGCGAGCTGACCAGTCGGCTCGAGGACATCGCTGAGCAGACTTGTGAAAATCATGCCAAAATGGTGAAGTCTGCTCTGGAAGAATATGACGGCGCCGAATTCGATATGGCGTTCGTCGGGATGGCCATCGCAGGTCACATGCAGGCGGTTGCTCAGCTTCAGGCTCTGGAAAATGTCGGATCGAGCGAATTTCAGGACCTCGTTCAGCGCGCTGAACAGAAGCAGAGCGAGCACCTGAAGAAGGCCAAGGACCTGGCCAACAAGTTGAAGGGCGACTCAAAGAGCTAGTCACCTTCGAGGTCAACGCTTTGGGCGAAAACCGTCAGCCCTCGCTCGCCGTAATGGCAGCGAGGGTTTTTTCTGCGCTGATCCGGCACCGCACTCCGACTTTTCCGGTTGCGATGACCTTTCCCGATCCCCCTGTTTTAGCGGCTTTAGCGGAGACGATCGGCCGATGACTGACGCAGGCAACCGATCGTTCCGACCCCTGGGAGTCTGCTGATTAGACTGAGTCTCGTTTGGGAAAGGGCCGAGTCAGATCGCCGTTCGGTCCTTTGAGGGGAACGCGCAACGGTCCGTTTCCGAACGATCGTGGGAATGTTTTCGACGCTCATGCGTCTATGGCTGCGGGGTGATGCAGTCGAGTGGATCAGCGTGCGATCTCTGATTTTTTGAGCTTCCCGGCCCGATGTCATGTTACTTTTGAACCGAAAAACCGACGCACGCCGCCTGATCCATGGTCGGAGACCGACCAATCAAGCGGATACGGGTTGCGCCTGGCGGGGTCGAATCGCACGAAGACGTCGGCGGTTGGTGGTTCAGTGGCTCGAACCGAGGCACCTGTTGTCCGCGCTGCCGCTCGGCGCGACCCCGCAGGACACCGCTGAGTTCATGCTTGGACGAATTGGCGTGGTCCCCGTCTTGTTTGAGAGCGACGGAAGCATTGACGCCAATACCGAAAATTGGACACCCGAGTTGATCGACGAGGCACTCGCCAAAGTGCACGAAGGGGTGAATTGGTGGGCCGAAGCGCTAGATCGCCTGGGCACCGTTCACTCGCTCGAATTCGTGATTGATGAAACGTTCGCCCGGAATCCGCACCCGACCGGCTACGAACCGATTAGCCGGACCAGTCAGGAGTCGGCGCTGTACGTTTCTTCTTTCGTCACGAGCCAGGACGTTGGACCTTCGTCGTCGCTGCAAGACGCCGTTCGAAAGTTCAATCATGCTTCGCGAATTCGGTTGGGAACCGATTGGGCTTTCACGATTTTCATCGTCAACTCGACCAACGATCTGGACGGGCGGTTCGCGACGGGCAGCGAGTTCAACACCGCATTTGCATTTCCCGGTGGACTGTATGTCGTGACGCCATCGACGCGGCCTGCCAGCACGATCACGCACGAGATGGGACACATTTTTTGGGCTCGCGATGAGTACCCTGGCGGCGGCTCGTGGACCGATCGGCGGGGATATTACAACGCTCAGAATTTCAATGCCGCGGACAATTCGACGTTGGGATTCGTGCAAGAACCGAGCATCATGCGTTCGGGTCTACCTTTGCAGCAGTCTTTCGAAAGTTTCGTTTTGCCGGCGTCGACGATGGCGATGATCGGTTGGCTCGACTCGGATGGAAACGGGGTTTTCGATGTCGCCGATGTCCCGCTCGAATTGACCGGCACGGGGTTCTACGACATCGCGGCGCAGCAATTTTCGTTCACGGGTTTCGCGTCGGCCGTTGCGCTGCCCAATCAGAACAGTTGGGGATTTCAGAACGACATCACGCTCAACCGAGTCGATCGAATCGAATACCGCATCGACGGCGGGCAGTGGCTCGATGCGCTTTCGGTCGGGACTCAGCAAGCGGAGATTGAATTCACGCTCGCGGTCGCACCCTTCGACACGCTCGAGATCCGCGCGGTTGATGAGCGTGTGGGGGTCACCAGTGCGATCTTGATGACCGACGGTCTCCAGCCGATGGTGGACACCACGTCGATGGCCGGAGTCGCTTTCGTCAACCCGACGCACGAATCGGAGTCGGGCGGGTCGCTCGGCGTTCCGCTCTCGGGGGTTTCGGCATCGGTGACCTTCGCCGATGGACGCCCGCTCTTTTACGGCGGCGTTGAACCGGATGATTTTCTCGAAGAATTTCCTGAATCCGTCGGTGGCGCTCGACTCAGCGCGAGATTTGAGGGGATCGAGGCGATCGCCGGAGCCTTGCCCGGCCCTTCTTCGACCGGAACTTCGTCGTTTCATTTTCTCCATCCCCTGTTCGAGACCTGGCAAAACCGATGGGCACGCAACCAAGTGCTCGAAGTGGCCTTTGAGCAGACGGTTGGCAACGTCACGATTGACGCGATCGGGTTGAACCAAGGCCAATCCTTTGGGCGACTGGAAGCCTACGACGGGCAAGGAAATCTGATCAAACGATTCACCAGCGAGGCTTTCTCGCGGGATCAAATCGTCACCCTGAGCGTCGAAGACAATCAGGGGCGGATCGCCGCCGTTCGGGTCTTCGGCCATCAAGGTTCGTCGATTGGACTGGACAACCTGAGGTTCGGGGTGCCCCCGACCCAAACCACCGGTTCCGACGGCGTCTTCCGGTTTTCGGGGCTAGCCGACGGCGACTACCGATTGACGCTGGCGCCGAGCCACGTGATTTATCAAGCCGCGGATCCCGCTCCGATCGTTCGCGTGATCGACGGCCAAGCGAGCTTCATCGCCGCAGGGTTTTCACGGATCGACAGCCCTTGGATGAATGCCAGCGATCGGTTCGATGTCGATGCCAGTGGTTCGGTCGAATTGCTCGATGCACTGCTGGTGATCAACGATTTGCGGCGAAACGGAATCCGTGTGCTGCCCGAACCGACTTCTCTGACTTCCTACCTGGACGTCAGCAACGATGGCGAGGCCACGCTGTTGGATGCCGTTCAAATCGTCAATGAGCTCTCGCGGCGGCGACGCGCTGCTTTGGGCGAATCGCATGCAGCCGAGTCTTTAGCAACCGAGTCTTTGGCAGCCGAGTCTTTAGCAGCCGAGTCTTTAGCAACCGAGTCTTTAGCAGCCGGTGACGCCGCGTCCTCCGTGACCATGACGAGTACCCGGGCTTCACAATCCGTTGGGACGGTTCCGCTCGACGTTGTTCTGGCGGAGTGGCCCGGTCAAACGGATCAAAAGAAGCGTGCGAATCAAGCCATGACAACCGATTTCTGGGCGGAGCCCCTGGAGCGTTTCCGTGAAAAAACGACGTAATCATCAGCACATGGGCGAGTTGCCCCCCGGATGGTGCATCCCCGACGATCGAAAATATCTGTTCACTCGGAACCTTTGCGGCAGCCGTGAATCTAACCACCGCGGTGTCCGCTGCCCCCCGAGAAAACACTCGCTTCAATGTTGATAACCTGAGATGCCCAGGTAATATGGGGCGACTATTCCACGTTTTCCCTCCCTCGCAGCGGTGGGGCGGACGATGTTCACCAGACACAATTTGGTCGGAACGGACCACGGTTGGATCGCTCAGACGGAAAACGGACTTGGCCGAGGTTGGCCACGAACAGTGACCTCCGGGTGATCGATGATTTGTCGACGATCGATTCCACGACTCCTATCTTCTTCACCACGGTGGAAGACCTCTAGGGACAGGCGATGAAACAGCTATTGAATCTCTTCAGCCGCATGACGTCCGGTGCCTCAACCGGCGAGGCATTTCGCAGCGGGGGTGAAGTCGCGGCGGGAGCGGCAGCATCAAAGCCAGCCAGTCGTCGATCGCGCGGACGCAACGCCCGTCGAACCGCTTTGCGAGTGACCGGTCGGTCGTTGATCAGTGAGGCACTGGAGAAACGAGAGCTGTTGGCCGGTGACCTACCGGCGGTTCAAAACAGTTACCACGCGGGTGACGTCAACGGCGACTGGCGGGTCACGCCGCTTGATGCGTTGATCGTCATCAATCAACTCAGTCGCTCCGCGCGAGGGGTATCGGTCGCCGAAGGCGAGGGCGTGCCCAAGCGATTCTTGGACGTCAACGGCGATGGCAACGTGACCTTGCTCGACGCCCTGAACGTGATGAACATGATTCACCGGGGGGAAGCCCAGATTGACCCGGTTTTGGAGTTGCAACTCGAACCGCGGATCAGCAAGGAAACCGCCTTCGGGACTGACCAGTTCAACCCAGCCACTCGGGAACTGAACGTGGCCGTGGGCGAGATTTTTGTCCTCGAAGTGCTCTACCGTGATCTCCGACAACCTGACCAACTGCTCGATGGCGCCGGCGCGCTAGCGTTGTACGCGGACATTCTCACAAGCACGGGTGGGCGGCTCGAGCCGATCCTCACCGAAACCCAGGAATTGACATTTGCGTCGAGTCTGCTTCAGGCTCGCGGTGGCGAGGTCCGATTCGCGTTCGCCGATGATCCGACGAATCAGGTCGCGATCCCTTACTTGCGACAACCCGGAACCACGGGCCCGCAGTTCAACAACAATACGAATCGTCGAGCAGCGATTGGTTTTGCGATCAATGAACTAAAGGGACTCAACACGAGTGTCCTTTCCGCCAACGTCGACGCCGGAACGTTATTCGAGATTCGGTACCTCGGCAACGAATTGGCATACGTGAACATCCCCGACCTCCTCGTGACGACATCGTTCACTGACATCGATGGCCAGCCCATTACGGTGACGACTACCCTGCGATCGATCGAAACGGGAACGCCTCAAAATCCCAACTCGGCGGCCGTTCCGTTCAACCTCGACGTGACCCGTCGTGCCGACAACGGCTCCGCGCCGGACACCTTGTTCAACGAGGGAAGCTTTGACCCGGCGACCGGATTCATGAATCTCGGGACCCAGCTCGTCAGCATCGACGGGGGAAATGATGAGGACTTGGTTACCGAGCCCTTCGACGTGTTCCGCATCCCGGTCCGGGTAAATCAACCGTTGACCGCGCCGCTGACGTTGACCGTCGCCCCTGGGTCGTTTGAAACGTTGATGTTTGGGATCGATACCCCGATTCCGGACGACTTGATTTTGGTCGATACCGCTGACACGCCGCAGGCGGGCGATGGATTCGGTTTTTTCCGAATCACCACAGCGGAAGTTGTCGAGCCGGTCTCGATCCAGGCCGACAACGCAACGCTCAACTTCCAGGAGGATGGTCCGGCGCAGATGCTCGATCTTGCGACGTTGACCGACGTCGATCCGATCGGCTTCCCGGTCAACTATGTGATCACCACTTCGACGCCTGTCGGCCGGGGGACCTTGGTTCTCAACAACAGTGTGATCACCTACACGCCGGCGGCGGACGACTTCACGCTGCCCGGCTCGCCGCTCACATTTGTTTACACGGCGACGGCCGGTTCGCTCAGTGATACCGGTACGGTCAGCATCAACATCGCGTCGGTCAATGATCCGCCGATTTTCGTGCCAGACCCGCCGGTCAATGCGATCACCTCGGTTCCGCTGACGATTGTCGGCAGCACACTCACCGCCAACGACATCCCCGGTCCTTCCAACGAGGGCCAGACGGTGACCATCGCCGCCGTCGCGCCGACTTCGGCTCAAGGGGGTACGGTCACGCTAAGTGGCCAGAATTTGATCTATACCTCCGCAGTCGGTTTCACCGGTAACGACACGATCAATTACACGATCACCGATGGGATCGATACGGCTCCTGCGACGCTCACGGTGATCGTGAGCCAAGAGCAGGTTATTGTGACGGTTGTCGCCGGCGACGAGACGCTCGAATTTCAGGAAGACGGACCGGCTCAAACGGTTGACCTGCGAGATCTGACCAACGTGACCGTTAGCAGTGGCAGCGTCCCGCTGGCGACGTTCGAAATTGTCACGAGCGCCGCGCGTGGGACGACCGAGCTGCTCAACGGCAATACGGTCCGCTACACGCCCGCAGCAGACGACTTCACGATCACTCCGCTTTCGATCGTCTATCGAGCGACCGCGGGTGGTGTCAATGATACCGGGACGATCTTCATCAACATCGCGTCGGTCAATGATCCACCGGTCTTTGTGCCTGACGCTCCGGTCAACGCAACCACTGCGATCCCATTGACGATCGTCGGCAGTACGCTGACCCAAAATGACAGCCCTGGACCGGGCAACGAAAACCAGACGGTAACCATCGCCGCGGTGACCTCACCGACTAGCCAAGGTGGCACGGTCACTCTGTCTGGGCAAAACCTGATTTATACCTCAGCGGCCGGATTCGTAGGTACCGACACGATCAACTACACGATCACCGACGGTCTCGCGACGGCCCCGGCCACGCTGAGCGTCAACGTCATGGCACCGACGCCGGTCGTAACGGTGGTCGCCGCGGATGCGACTCGTAACTTCCAGGAGGACGGACCCGCGCAGACGATTGACCTGGTAGGACTGACCACGGTCACCGGCAGCACTCTAACACCGGTCTTCGCGATCGTGACCCCCGCGGCTCGCGGCACCACCGAACTGATCAATGGCAATTCGATCCGTTACACCCCGGCGCCGGACGACTTCACAACCACGCCGTTGACGATCGTGTACCGCGCGACCGTCGGCGCGGTCAGCGATACGGGCACCATCTCGATCAACATCGCTTCGGTGAATGACCCACCGGTCGCCGAAGACGATGCCGTTTTCGCGAACAAAAACCAGACGCTGACGATCGCTGGAAGCACGCTGTTGGCAAACGACCGTCCGGGGCCACCCAACGAGTCCGGACAGACGCTGAGCATTGTCTCGGTCGCGGCAATCGTCGGTGCGAACGCCACCGTCGGAATGGTCCGGCTCGAAGGCAGCAATGTGATCTACACACCACCGACCGATTTCGTTGGCGTCGACCGCTTTGAGTACACGATTTCCGATGGCGAATTGACCGATACCGCGGTCGTCACGGTGACCGTTCGCGATCAGATTCCATCGATGGTTTCCGGGACCGTGTTCACCGACTTCATCACGAATACCTCGGATCCCGTTCGCGACGGCGTTCAGTCTTCCAATGAGCCATCTGTCGGTGGTCTCCCGGTCCGACTGACGAACCCGGGTTCGCCCGAAAGAACCGTATTGACCGATGCAAACGGCAGGTACGCCTTCGGTGATCTCGCGCCCGGTACCTACACGGTGACGGTGGATTTCCCGGACACGATCATCCCGGGTGTTCGTGTGCCGGGTGATTTCCCGACGACAGGGACGTCCACCTCGTTCACCATCGTGATCCCGACGGGCGGCGGAGTGGAGGCAACCGGAAACAATTTCACGTCTTGGGGAACTCGCGGGGCTGCATCCAACCGGCTCGATATCCTGTTCTCGCAGTACCAGGCCCGTTTGATGGCAGAAAGCGGCGATCCGAGTCTCCTCGGGTCGGTGTTCACCGTCATGGGGTCCTCGGGGACCCAGCAGTACTTCGAGATGGGACCCGGGTACGAGGGGATCCGGTTCACGGAGGTCGCCATCAACGCGACACAGGACAAAGCGCTGTTGACGGTGCTTCGCGACGACGGAACCGTCGGCACGGCGCTGCTCGGAAGGGATGAGTTCCTCGTGAATTCGACTGGACGCGTGGTCCGCATTGTCGGATCGGCTAACCGGTTCGATTTCTCGGAGACCGATCGTGGTGTGCTCGAGTCTGAATTCGGCAATTACCGGGACGCGGTCGATCGAATCCTTTCGGAAGGCGCCGTCTAAACTGGTCGGTGGACGGCGACCGGTCTTTTGATCGTCAGATGGAGCCACACATCATTCGCATCCACGCCGCTTGGCGGCGTTTGGATTTTGATCGGTCGGGAGTCGAAATCGGTCGATCCTCGATCCGGCTTCCGGATCGACTTCCGTTTCCGGCGGCGGTGACGAACTCGATCTACCGACGGACCTTCAATCGCCCGACCGGATTGACGGCCCGCTCCAGCGTTTGGCTGATCTGTGGCCTGTTTGCTCATGCCTCCCACGTGTCGCTGAACCACCGCGACATCGCCATCCCGATCGACGGATCGCTCAACATTACCGGCATGCTGTTGGCGCAGAATGTGATCGAAATCGGTGTCAACACAGATCCAATGGTGGGTCCTTACGCCGATGCGACGGCCTGGCTGGAAATCCGCTAGGCAGCCTTGGTCGACATCGGGATCGATTTCCCTTTGAGCTGGTAGACGTAGCGGAGCACTTCGGCAACCGCTTGATACTGGTCGACGGGGATCGCCCCACCGACTTCAACGGACTTGTGCAGAAACTGCGCCAGCGGCTTCCGCTCGACAACCGGGATCCCGTTTTCCAGCGCGAGTTTGCGAATTCGCTGGGCCACTACCCCCGCGCCTTTGGCGACGACGACCGGTGCGATCATTTCGTCGGGCCGGTACGCGATCGCAATCGCCAGCTCGGTCGGATTGGTGATCACCACATCGGCTTTGGGTACGTCCGTGCCAATCCGCTGCATCATCATCTGCCGCTGAATCGCCTTGCGTTTGGCTTGCAGTTGAGGGTCGCCCTGAGACTCCTTCATTTCATCGCGCAACTCTTGATCGGACATCCGCAAGTCTTCCTCGTGGCGCCATCGCTGAAAACCGTACTCGATCGCTCCCAGTGCCAACAGCGCCGCAGCGATCCAGACGCAAACTCCATAGAGGCAATCGAAAAGCGATCGCGCGATCTGCGGGACCGACCCGGACCACATCATCACGATCGAATCCTGTCGCGCGCGAACGGCCGCCAGCGCGACGGCAGCGATGATCACCACTTTGAAGAGTCCGAACCCCAGTCGCATCGCGCCTCTCACCGAGGCGATCCGCTTGAACCCGCTCATCGGGCTAACATGGCTCAACTTGGGGGAAACTGCGGTGGGTGTGAAAATGAGCCCCGTCTGAAGGACGTTCACCGCCAGTCCGGCGACCATCATCACGGCCATCACCGGCAACACGGCGATCGCAACACGACCCGCATGCCGCAACATCGCGTGGTTGGCATCCTGAATGGTCCACGCCGAAACACTGACCTTGCTCAGGCCGCTGCCAAGTCCATCGGCGATCCGCTGGCAAAGCCCACCGCCGAGCCAGTAAAGCGTGACTACCGCAACCATCAGCATCGCCGCCGACGCAAGATCAGCACTCTTGGTAATTTGGCCCTCTTCGCGAGCCTTCTGCCGCCGCCGGTCGGTGGCGATGTGTTTCTTTTCTTGTCCCTCAGCCATCGCCTACTCGACCCCCGCCCAGAGATCGGAAAGACGATTCAGTGCGAATTCGAACTCGCTTTGAAACACGTAGCCGACCGATCCGATCGCCATCGCGCACACGGCCAGTAGCGTCAACGCGTTGATGCTCAAGCCAATCGCCAAGACATT
This sequence comes from Pirellulaceae bacterium, assembly GCA_041748895.1. Classification (GTDB taxonomy): domain Bacteria; phylum Planctomycetota; class Planctomycetia; order Pirellulales; family Pirellulaceae; genus UBA6163. The sequence continues at coordinate 19,909 of JBGTCJ010000559.1, read as the reverse complement.
GATTTGCGGCAGCGTCCGGCTGATGAGCCCCGTGATCAGATTGCTCAGCAGGAGCGCTGCGACGACGGGCGCGGAAACGCGAACACCGCTTGCCAACGCCAACGACATCTGCCCCGTCACCAACCCCAACATCGGTTGGCTGAAGGTTACCTGACCCGGCGGTAGCGACTGAAAGCTGTCGACCAACGATGACACCACCATTCGGTGACCGCCGATGGACAATAGGATGGCGATCACCATCCATCCCACCATCTGAGCCAGCGTGGGCATCGACGCCTGCGTCGTTGGGTCAATTGCATCACCCAGTTGCATCCCGCCGGTACCCGTCATGATCTCACCGGCCAATTGCATCCCCATGATCAGGATCTGCACCACGCTTCCGATCAACAACCCGATGAGCGCTTCGCGAGCCAGCATCATCGTTAGGTCGATCAAGTGTGCCGCCTGCGGTGGCCCGCCATTTTCCACCATGGCACTCGACACGGAGGGCGCAATCACGAGGGTCAGGGCAATCGCAAGCAACGCTCGAACCCTTTTGGGCACACCGGTTCCGATCGCCGGCACCGTCATCAGCAGCGTGCTCAAGCGCGTGAGCACAAGCAACAGCAACACGATGTGCGTGGTCAACAGTTCCGTCAGTTCATCGACCATCCGGGCTTGGGCTCAGGTTGAGTGAATCGTCGGCTACGGAATCGCCGCATTTTCGAAGACCTGTCGAGTGAACTCGACCATCCGCATCAACAACCAAGGCATGCAAGCGATCATCACGAGTGCCATGGCGACCAACTTGGGCACGAACGACACGGTTTGATCTTGGATTTGGGTCAACGCCTGGATCAGTCCAATCGCCAGTCCTGCGGCCATCCCCACCAACAGCATCGGGGCACCGAGGATGAGCGCCGCGATCAGGGCGCCGCGACAAAGATCAACGGCAGCTTGAGAGTCCATCGTCCGCTCCTCAGGCAAGTGTCCCGAACGAATCCATCAGTGTCTGAACGACTAATCGCCATCCGTCGACCAACACGAAGAGCAGCAGTTTGAACGGCAGCGAGATCACCGCCGGCGGCAGCATCAACATTCCCATCGAGATTGTCACGCTGGCGACCACCAAGTCGACGATCAAAAAGGGGAGATAGATTTGGAAACCCATCAAGAACGCCGTCTTGAGCTCGCTCAGGATGTAGGCAGGAAGGAGAACTCGGATCGGGACCTCATCGAAGGTGCTCGGAAGCGGCCCCTCGCGCGAAAGGTAGGAGTAGAACAAATGCACGTCCTCGTGATTTCCCGCGACGTCGATTTGGCGTGCCATAAAATCACGCACCGGCAACGACCCTGCCTCGTAGGCCTCCTCGAGCGTCATGGTGATCGCCGGATCCGTGTAGGGCACGATCGCGTCATCGTAGACCCGGGTCCATACGGGCATCATCACGAACAGCGTCATGAACATCGCGACGCTAGTCATCACCTGACTCGGGGGCAACGACTGCAATCCGATCGCTTGCCTCAACAACCCCAAGACGATGATGATTCGGACGTAGCAGGTCGTCATCAGAAGTATCGCAGGTGCGAGGCTGAGCACAGTCAGCAGCAACATGATCTGCAGGGTGCTGGAGAGCCCCTCGGGGCTCGTCCACTTCTCGGGGCCACCGGCAAGAAACTCCAGCGCCTGCGGAGTCACGACGACCGGTTGTACCGGCGGGGTGACAATCGTCGCGGCTGATGGCTCGTTTTGAGTCACGGCAGAGCCGGCGGATGCGGTCTGCGCTAGCACGGCGGGCGCGTCGATCCACGACAAGGTCAACGCGACCAAGCAGCATTCAACCACTCGCCACCGGATACCCCGGCGGGGCACGCGTTCATGTCTTGCAGTCCGAACCATGGATCAGGCCGAAGCATTCCTTTGCCCAGCGATGAATTGTCACAGCGAGACCATACGCAAATCGATCCCCCGACGAAAGAGGAACTCCGCAACCTGCAGACAATCGCTGAGCGATAGCCCGCCTGCGGTCCGCAACCGGAAACTGTGGTGCAGTGCCGCTTTCTCGCGAAACGCGACTGTGTCCAGCAGGCAGATTCCGATCCAACGCCGAAGCTGATCGCAATCGGCTCCACTCAGCAATTGACCAACCAACCAGAAGGCTCGCGGCGTATTGCGTTGGCCCAGTACTGGTGGCCTCCTACGGGGGATTGTTGAAAAATCCCCCGGTGTCCACCAGTACTGGCCCAACGCATCTATTCACTGAGCGAATTGTTTCAGCCAATCGACATGGCGGGTCTTTAAGTCGCGGTAAATCTCAGGGAACTGACCCGCAACATCCGTCGTTTCGCCGAGGTCGTTCGCCAAGTCATAAAGCGCAAACGCAGTCGCCTCGGATTCGCGCGCAGCCTGATCGAATCGGCCATGGTGATTCGAGATTTCGCCGACCATCTTCCAATTGCCGTGCAGGGCGCCTACCTGCCCATACAGGTCCCAGAACAGATAGCGGTCGGGCAGCGAACTTTTGCCACCCGAGCGCAAGTGGGCCAGCAGACTCAGACCGCTGAGAGCGTAGGATCCATTCTTTTCTGGAATAGCCACTCCCGCGGCATCAAGGATCGTGCTGAATAAGTCGAAATGCACCGCGTCCGCGTGCGACACGCAGCCGGGCGGAATGACGCCTGGCCATTGCATCACGGCCGGAACGCGAATGCCACCTTCATAGCAGTTTCCTTTTCCGCCGCGCAGCGGGCCGTTGTTTGACGGGTAGGTGTGTTGGATCCCACCGTTATCCGAAACAACGATGACCAGTGTGCGCTGCTCCAGATCGAGTTGCCGGAGCGTTTTGAGCAGATCTCCGATGCGGTCGTCGGCATGGCTCATCACCGCACAGTAGTCGCGTCGCGGCTGAGCGACGCCTGCCTGTTCATACTTCGCCAGCCACTCCGGCTTGGCGGAATCCGCCTGGCGGTCGGCGCTGCGCAGCGGCCCATGCACAGCGTTAAAAGGAATATAGCAGAAGAACGGTTGTTGCTGATTGGCCTTGATGAACTCAATAGCGCGGTCGGCGAACAAATCAGTGGCATGTTCGGTCGTGCTGAGCGGCTGGCTGTTATGAACGATCCGCGAATTGTGTCCCAGCCAGTAGGGATGCGCCCCGCCAAGGAACCCGATGAACTGGTCGAACCCGCGCTGCTGTGGCGCATTGGACGGTTCGTAGCCCAGATGCCACTTACCGAACATGCCGGTGGCATAACCGGCGGGCTTGAGTAGCTCGGGCAGCAGCTCGATACCTTGTTTGAGCTGCCTGGCCCGTGAGGAGGCGGCGTCATCATCACCGCCGTCATTGCCGCGCCCACTGGGGCCTCGCCAGATGCCCGTTTCCAACGAGTAAAGTCCAGTGAGGATCGAAGCCCGGGTCGGAGCGCACAGCGGGTTCACCCGAAATTGCGTGAAGCGGATACCCTGGTGTGCGATGGCGTCGATCGCCGGGGTCTGCAGGTCTGTATCCCAATAACACGTTGCATCGCCGTATCCCATATCGTCGGTGACGATCAACACGATATTCGGCCGCAGGACCGCCTCGGCGCTTGCCTCGACGGCGCAGATCACGGTTAGTAACGCAGCGGCCGATAGCAGGCATTTCAGTGGTAACATGCTTCGTGTCTTTCGTGTCTTAGCATCGTTCATCATACTCACGTCCGGTATAAGTATATCGATTGCCAATCGCCGTGGTCGTGCGCGTGGTTCCACTTGCATCGGTGATGGTAGGGGTGCCATACGCCGTGTAGGCGTAGCGTTCTACGATTCCGCCTCCGCCGTCGGTAAGGGCGGTGATGCTGTATTGCCCGTTGCGATGGAAGTAATGCTTCACACTGCCGCCGCTGCTTGCTCGCATCACCGGTTCGTCGATGTAGCTGGCGTAAACGTAAGTGTAGGTGGGGCTGCTGGCGACGGTGCCTGCCGGGTAATCCGCGATCGTCTGCTGGCCGCTTTGGAAGTAGACCGTCGTGGCGGAGCTCGCCGTGCGAGCCACCCGCCTGCCCAAGGCGTCGAACTTGTAGAACACGTCGTCGGTGCTGTCGTTGTTGGTATCGACCGCTAACCAGTTCATGCGTCGGACCATGCGTGAGGTTCTGGGTACTGCTGTTCTCGGTGATGCTGTCCCAATTGCCGACCAGCGACAAGTCCCAGGACTGATCCAGAGCTGAGTCGGCTCGTTCCCAGTTCACCAAACGATCTTCGTTGTCATAGCCGCTTCTCCCAACCGCTTTGCCATCCAAGTAAGTATATCTGCCGGACGTTGGAGTCGTACGTCGCAAGGTTGTTGTTGGATCTGTCGCGGTCGGCTCGAGTGGCAAGGTGACCCAGTCGATCGTCGTCGCAGTCGGTCGTACTGGCCCTTCTCGGCTGCGGCGGCCCTATCGGGGTGCGTGGGGGGCCTCATTATGCACCGAGGGAGGGTTATTTCGGTTGTCGATGGGGGCGAAAGTTTGGCCTCCCGCTCTTGCCAATCGAGGGTTGGGTACGGCATAATCCGGGGCCACTGACCAATCCGTATTCGCTTCGCCCCAGTTGTCCGCGATGGCCAAGAGCAAGAAAAAAGCCGAAACCGTCTTTCTGGTTTGCCAGGAAACCGGGGATTACAACTACACGATCGTCCGCAAGCCGGGTGGTGAGAAGTTGCAACTCAAGAAGTACAGCCCGAGACTTCGGCGGCGAACGCTGCATCTGGAAAAGAAGAAGTAGCCGGTTGGGTGCTTTTTGAGCGCCGGCAGCCGCCTGCCGACGCTGAGCAAAGCGGTACTGCAGCGAGGATGCTTGGGAGCACGGGATGCAAAGGCTTTGGCGCGTCTTACCCCATGATCCGGCGCGGATCGATGCCCTCGTTCGAGGCAGTGGCGTCTCACCAGTGGTCGCCCAATTGCTCGTCGGGCGCGGCGTTTATCATGCGGACGACGCGAAGTCGTTTCTCGACACGAAGCTGACGGGGCTTCGAGATCCTCGCGAGTTGCCCGGTGTTCCCGCAGCTGTCGAATTGATCGTCGACGCAATTCGTCAGAACACCCCGATTGCGATCTATGGCGACTTCGATGCCGATGGGATGACCGGCTCGGCCATTCTCGTCAATGGTCTGCGTTTGCTGGGTGCCGATGTCAGCTACTTCATTCCCAATCGGCTCGAGGACGGCTACGGACTCAATGCGGACGCCATTCGCTTGCTTCACAAGCGTGGAAAGCGATTGATCATCTCGGTCGATTGCGGGATCACAAGCGTCGATCATGCCGAATTGTGCCAATCGCTTGGCTTGACGCTGATCATCACCGACCACCATCGCGCGGGCGACACGCTTCCCACGGCCGCAGCGATCGTTCATCCGCGGTTGCCCGGAACGGCCTATCCGTTCGGTGAACTGTGCGGTGCCGGGGTTGCCTTCAAATTAGCTTGGGCGGTTTGCCAGGAAGTGTGCGGATCGAAGAAAGTGACCGACCCGATGCGTGACTATCTCATGCAGTCGTTGGCGCTGGCAGCCATTGGGACCATCGGCGACATGGTTCCGCTGCTGGATGAGAATCGAATTCTCGTTCATCATGGCCTCAAAGCCCTCCGCGAGAACCCCCTTCCGGGGCTTCTTGAACTGATGAAATTGACCAAAACCGACACCAAATCTGTGCTGACGGCCGAAGACGTCGCTTTTTCGATCGCGCCGCGGCTCAACGCGGCGGGCCGCTTGGGACAAGCTCAGTTGGCCGTCGAATTGATGACCATTACTTCCGGAGAGCGGGCCACGTCTTTGGCACAGTACATTGACCAACTCAACATCAGCCGAGATTCACTGCAGCGATCGGTCCATTTGGCGGCAAGTAAGCAGGCGAAGACCGAGTTTGATGTGGAAGCGGATCCCGCGCTCGTTCTGGCAGGTGTCGGATGGCATCAAGGGGTGATCGGCGTCGTTGCAGGGAGGCTCGCTGAGAAGTTTGGTAAACCCGTGCTCGTGCTGTCCCTCGACGCCGGAGGAAGTCGCCCGGCTGTTGGGTCGGGACGCTCGGGCCACCCGGACATCGACCTGCACGATGCCCTGAGCGAATGTGCCGATCGGTTGATCCGTTTCGGCGGCCATCGTGCCGCCGCCGGATTGACGATTGACGAGTCGCAGCTCGACCACTTTCGCAGCGATTTTTACGAAGCCGTTTCGAAACGCGTCACTGAAATCAATCCTGTTCAAGAGTTGATCATCGACGCGCAAACGCCACTGGGCCAATTGAATTTGGCCACTCTGTCGCAGATCGAACGGTTGGCCCCCTTCGGACAAGGTAACCCACGTCCCGTGCTGTGCTCGAGCGATGTACGGTTGGCCGAACCTTCGCGACGCATGGGCGGTGGCGACCGGCACCTTTCGATGAAGATCGTGCAGCACAACGTCGAAATCCGCTGCGTGGCTTTTGGCCAGGGGGAACGCTGCGATGAATTGAACTCCGTCGACGGGTCGCTCGACATCGCCTACAGACCGGTGATCAATGAGTTCAACGGGTTTCGACGCGTTGAAATCCAGCTCGTCGATTGGCGTCTCGCACGTGGCTCGGCGCCACGCGAGGCGATTGCCGCGGCCGAGTCGTTGGGCTGAGCCCGAGCCGATGCGACCACGGAACCGTTGTCCTCCCAGAGTGTCTTTTGACCGGCGAGAGGGTATGCGTTCGCGTTCAGTGCCGCTGCGGGTCACGGTCGTGGTGTTTTTGGTTGATGTGAACGTGAAGCTGGGGATGGTTCTCGAACAACCATTGCCATCCGGTTTCGGTGACCTGAACATCGTCCAGGTACAGCGACTCCAGTCGTGGCAATTCGGCTAGCAATCGCAACCCGTCGTCAGTCACCCCGATGCCGATCAGGTGAACGGTCCGCAAACGTTCGAGCGTCGCAACCGCTCGCGCAACCTCATTTCCCGATCTGGGGACGCCCAACCGAAGATTTCGCAGCGCCGGAAGCCGTACGAGCTTCCGCAACGATTCGGCGTCAACTTGAACATTGGTGGCGTTGAGAAGCCAGAGCGTGTCGCAGCGGGTGATGGCGTCGAGCGCCGCTTCGTCGACCGGACTCCCCCGAACGTGAAACTGCTCGAGTTGCGGAAGTGATGCGAGGGCAGCGATCCCCTCGGATGTCATTGCCGATTTTCGGATGTCGACGATTTTGAGGTGAGACAACTCCGCAATCTGTTTTGCCATCTCGTCGCTGACGGGAAAGTCTTCGATGCGAACCACTTCGTTCTCGAGCTCGCTCCACGCGGCCCAAGCCGCGGCGAATTGGTCCTCGGGTGATCGCTCAACGGAGACCTCCGTTGAGCTGACTCCGGGGACCATCCAGCGTGCAAATGCCACCATCGCCAAAAGCAAGGTTAGTATGACCGCGATCCAGACCGCCATCCGCCGCCGCTGGTGGGTGACCGCAAGCGCACGGCCCACCGTCACGGGAGGCGACGTCGGCGACTCCTGCGGCGCGACACTTGATCGTGGGTCGTTTGCGTTCATCGCTCAAGAGGTTGGTTGGCGAACAAAACAGGCGGCCGAGTGATCCAAAAGTGGCAGCGTGGGTCGCTCCGCTCGACATCGCTGCTCGACCAACCAACACCGATCGGCGAGCGCACACCCCGGATACTCTCGGTCAGGCGAGGGAACCTCACCCTGAAGGATGATCCGCTTTCGTGTCGCGGCCAAGATTGGGTCCGGCACCGGTACGGCGGATAGAAGGGCCTCGGTGTATGGATGAATCGGTGATCGAAAGATCTCCGCCGTCACCGCCGTCTCGACTATTCGGCCGAGGTACATCACGCCGACACGCGTTGCGATGTGTCGAACCACGGCCAGGTCGTGCGCGATGAAAAGGTACGAAAGACCCAATTGCTGCTGCAGATCCATCAACAGGTTGATGATCTGAGCTTGGATCGAAACGTCAAGCGCCGAAACCGGTTCATCGCAAAGGATCAACTTGGGCTGAACGGCCAATGCCCGGGCGATCCCGATTCTCTGCCGCTGGCCACCCGAAAACTCATGAGGGTATCGGTTCATGAATTTGGGATTCAATCCGACCAGCTCCATCAACCGCAGGACCTCAAATTTTTGGTCACGCCCAGCCGCGAGCTGGTGGATCACCAACGGTTCGCCGATGATGGATCCCACGGTCATTCGTGGATTGAGTGACGCGAAGGGGTCTTGAAATACCATTTGAACCACGCGTCGGTGTGGCCGCATCGCGCGATCCGACAGCGAATCGATGGCCGCCCCTCGCAACAGGATCCGGCCGGCTGTCGTGGGTGCCAACCTCACGATCGCGCGAGCGGTCGTCGATTTACCGCACCCCGATTCGCCTACCAGACCCAGCGTCTCACCTTCGGCGATCGTGAACGACACGCCGTCAACGGCCCGAACGACGCCGCGAGTGGGTTTGAGGATCGTTCCGCGACGGAAAGGAAAATGTACCTTGAGGTCTTCGACGGCCAACAGCACCGAATCGTCAACGCCCAAACGACGTTCAAGAGGTGGATTTACCTTGGGATCCTGCACACCCGGTTCAATCATAGTACGCAGCCCCCGCGACCCAGCAAGCCGTTAGACGTCCATCGCCAACCGACACCAGCGGCGGCTCTTCGCGCTGGCAGCGATCGATGGCCAGCGGACATCGCGGGCGAAAGGGGCACTCCGCGCTCAGCCGGCTCATATCGGGTGGCTGGCCCGGAATCGCCTCGAGACGTTGCGAATGGTCACGGTCCAAGCGTGGCAATGAATCGAGCAGCCCCGACGTGTAGGGGTGTCGAGGCTGCGCAAACAATCCACGGACGTCTGCCTTCTCCACCATTTGCCCAGCATACATCACCATCACGCGGTCACACGCGCCGGCGACAACACCGAGGTCGTGCGTGATCAGGATGATGCTAGTCCCCTTGCGTCTTTGAATGTCGCCCAGGAGGTCGAGAATTTGGGCCTGAATCGTGACGTCGAGCGCTGTCGTGGGTTCGTCGGCGATCAACAGTTCGGGTTCGCAAGAGAGCGCCATCGCGATCATCACCCGTTGCCGCATCCCACCGCTGAACTCATGCGGGTACTGCGTCAAACGCTGTCCCGGAGTGCTGATGCCCACCAGTTCGAGCATCTCGGCCGCGCGACGCAGGGCTTCCTCTCGGCTGTAACCCAGGTGGTTTCGTGTGACCTCGGTCATCTGGCCACCAATCGTCATCAGAGGGTTGAGCGCCGTCATCGGGTCTTGAAAGATCATCGCGATCCGCCTTCCTCGAATCGATTGCAGCTCGCGCTGGCTCATCGCAAGCAGGTCGCGGCCATCGAATATCGCCCTACCAGCTTCGATCACGCCCGGGGGTCGGGGAATCAATCCCAATAGCGCCAGATTGGTGACACTTTTACCGCTCCCGCTCTCGCCAACCAGGCCGATCGTCTCCCCGGCCGCAATATCGAATGAAACCCCGCGCACGGCCTGAACCAGCCCGTCGTCGGTGCGGAAGCTGACTCGCAGCCCCTCGACCCGCAACACCTCATTGTCGGATGACTTGGATTCTTCCATGGCTAGTCACGATTCTTCATCTTGGGATCGAGCGCATCACGGACGCCATCGCCGAGAAAGTTAAGCGCGAACAGTGTCAACGCGAGCGTCGCACCCGGAAAAACGACGACCCACCAAAACAGTTTGACGCTCGATAGCGCCTCGACCCCGTCGTTCAATAGCAGCCCCAACGAGACATCGGGCGGCGCGACGCCCAGGCCGAGGAACGACAGAAAGGCTTCGAACAACATCACCGCAGGAATCGTGAGTGTCAGGTAGACGATCACTACGCCGAGTACGCTCGGTACCAAGTGACGAAAGACAATTCGCAAAGGTGAGGCACCAATCGTTCGAGCCGCCTCGACAAATTGCTCATTCCTCAAGGAAAGAATTTGTCCCCGAACCACTCGCGACATCGTCAGCCAGTAGATGGCCCCGATCACAAAATAAAAGATCGTGATTTGATCGATCCCGCGATCCCTGAGCCACTCCTTGACGCTGTCCTCGCCGAGAAAGGTGATCAAGAAAATCACCACGAAGATGAAAGGGATCGAATAGAGCGTGTCGACCAACCGCATCATGGCGGCATCGACCCAACCGCCTGCGTAGCCGGCGACCGCGCCGTAGCTGACCCCAATCACGAGACTCACCAGCGTCGCCACAATCCCAACGACCAGAGACACGCGAGCGCCCCAGAAGACACGAGCGAGCAGATCGCGTCCGAGCTTATCGGTCCCGAAGAGTGAGGGAATCGAATAGTCTCCGAATAACGCCACCCGTGCTCGGCACATCGACCAAGTGATCGCCCCCGGCTGATTCCAGAGTTGGTTGAAGGGATGTTCAACGCGAATACGGTCCTCAAGCTCTCGCGTCAACTCGCGACGACGCTCGCGGTCCGATTCGGCGCCACGTCGGTCGCGAAGCTCGCTCAACTCGTCATCAAACCGGCGCAGTTCAGCGACCAACGATCCGTCTTTGAATTCGAGGCCCTCGCGGCCTCCCATTCGGACAGTCTGCAAATTGGGGGGCAGAAATTGGCGATCCTGAAGGTCTTTGTCGATCGGACTCTGCAGTGGGAAGACTGGTGTAAGAATCGCCAGCACGACCAACAACGCGAGCGAGTACAGCGACATCATTGCGGTCCGCCGCCGCCTGAGTCGTCGCCATGCGTCCTGCCAGAGCGACAACCCGCGAATCGATTTGGACTCCTCCAGCAATCGCAGGTACGCGTCGCGTCGGTCGCCACCACCTTCTACGCTGGGATACCGGTCCGACTCGATCGCGTCGCGAGCGCTCATTGCAGTTTGACTCGTGGATCGATAACGGCGTACGACAGATCCACCAAGGTATTCATTAGGAACAGCAGCACCGTGTAGGTCAGCACCATTCCCATCGCGAGCGTGTAATCGCGTTGGGTCGCCGCGTTGATGAAATGGCTACCCATCCCCGGAAGCGCGAATATCTTTTCGAGCACCAACGATCCGGTCAGCACTCCCGCCGTCGCCGGCCCCAGGTACGAGACGACCGGCAACATTGCCCCCGGTAAAACGTGCTTCAGAATCACGGTCCGCTTTGGCAACCCCTTCGCAAAGGCGGTACGGACGTGCTCGCGAGTCAAGACGTCGAGCATACCGGCGCGAGTCAAACGCGCGATGTAGGCCGCGACCGGAGCTCCCAAGCAAAGCGCCGGAAGCAAGATCTGGCGGAAGGTTCCCCAACCCGCGGCGGGAAAAATCTGCAATCCGAACACGAACAGAAGGATCGCCAAGCTGGCGAGCACAAAATTCGGAATTGCAATGCCCAATACCGCGACCGCCATCATCGAGGTATCAGCAAACGAACCTCGATATACCGCTGAGATCACGCCGGCGGGGATTCCCAAACCAACCGCAAACACGAGCCCGAATATGGCCAACGACGCCGACACAGGAAACCCTTCGGCGAGCACCTGATTGACGCTGTAATCCTCGAGCCGAATGCACCAGCCGAGATCACCACGGGTGATAATCCCTTTGGCGTACTCGAAGTACTGAGCGATCGGCGACGCGTCGAGATTGTATCGGGCTTCGAGTTGACGCTGGATCGCCGGAGGAACATTGCGTTCACTCGAGAATGGATTGCCAGGGACCGACCGCATCAGCACGAAGGAGACTGTGTACACCAACCACAACGTCAACAGCATCCAGGCCAAGCGATTGAGCAGATATCCCAACAAATCTCGCATTAACTCGGATCTCTTCCTCTTTCCTCTCGACTTCGCGAGACGAAATGCTCCGAAAACAATGCCAAGAGCACGAGACGGCAACCGTTCGACGCTTGACGGATACTCACACCCGCTGCCGCCATCAGCGATTAGCGAATGTAACGTGAACCACGCCAGATGGGAATCGTGGCGAGGTCGACACCCTGTGCCGTTGAGCCCTCAAAAGGCGTTCAGAACGGCAGTGTGGCCAGCGCCAGGGCGACTCGGCAACCCTGGGCAAATTCGGGCAGGTCGATGTATTCTTTGATCGTGTGAATCTCGTGTTGGCCAGCGCCGATCGTGACGGTGGGCACGCCGTGTTTATCGAGCCAATTGGCGTCGAGACCACCGTTAGAAAACAGGGTGTTCGGTGTGAGCGCAATCGATTCCACGGCCCGTTTGGCGTGAGCCACCGCGGGATGGTCTTTCGGCAAATGGAAGGGTGGGTAGGAGGCCCTGCGCGTGAAATTTACCTCGGCCATATTGCCATCGACATCTGTCACTTGCCGCTGCGCCTCGGCGAATGCCTTACCATAGGCAGCAGCAATCTCCGCCGCGAATTCGGAGCTGGGGCTGCGAGCCTCGCCGACGATGTGCACGTAGTCGGTGACTACGTTGGTCGCATCGCCCGCAGGCTTGCCAGGTTTACCACCGAAGATGCCCGCGTTGCTGGTGCCCTTTGAATCTCCTTTGATTACCTTGCCGAACCATCCGCCGCGATGAGCCTCCGCGAGCGCGATCGAACCGACCAGCGTCGCCGAGATGCCCTTCTCGGGAGCCACACCCGCGTGAGATGCCTTGCCGATGATCTCCGCCTCCCAGTTCTCCTGACCCACGGCACCGATGACCAGAGTCGAAGCCAATTGCCCATCGACGTTGAAGCACATTTCGGCGCCGCCAAGGTCAGCGGGGTCGAGTTCGCGGGCCCCATGAAGTCCGCTCTCCTCGCGGACGGTGAACAACAGTTTGATCGGCGGGTGCGGCAGCTTGTGTTTGATGAGGGTCTCCGCAAGCGTCACGAGCACGGCACAACCCGTTCGGTTGTCGCCACCCAGTGCAGTCGTACCGTCAGAGACGATCCGGTCACCCTCGCGTTTCACTTTGGCTCCCGCACATAGCGGTACCGTATCGAGGTGAGTCGAGAACAACAGTTTCGGTCCGGGACCAGTGCCCGGCAGGTCCACCCACAGGTTGCCAGTCTGCGTCGGCAGTGGAATCCGCTGATTGACCGTATCGAAGCGGATCGCCGATGCCGGAACGCCGACTTTCTTCAGCTCATCGGAAACGGCGTCAGCGATTGCCGCTTCTTCGCCCGTGATCCCTTCAACCTCGAGAAATCGCATCAAGTGACGTTCGGCGGCGTCGACATCGATTTGAGGCACATCGCTCGTCATCACTAAATTCCTTGTTGAGATGGCTTTCTGATTTCAAACCGACGGTTGAGACCTTGTTTTAGATTCCCCACGGAAGTCCGAGGAGGTGCCAGGCGACGAACAACCCCGTCCAAAGCAGAAACATGATTAGGACGTAGGGGAGCATCAAGGACACCACGGTGCCGACCCCGGCGGTCTTGTCGTAGCGCTGCGCGAAGCCGACCACGAGCGCAAAATAGGCGTTCAGGGGAGTGATCGTGTTGATCGGTGAATCAGCGATCCGGTAGGCCGCCAAGACCGCTTCGGGTGCCACCGCGAGCGCCATCAGCAGCGGAACGAATATCGGCGCGAACAATGCCCATTTCGCGATCGCACCCGTTATCAGCAAGTCGATGATCGCCACGACCACAATGAATCCGATCAACAGCAACAACGCGGGGAAATTGGCCGTCTCTAACAATTCAGCCAGTTTGAGCGCCAAGATCGTTCCCATATTCGTGTAGTTGAAGTACGCGACGAATTGGCTGAGCACGAAAAACAGTAGGATCAGGCTTCCTAGGCCCGTCATCGCCTTCTCCATCGCCTTGATGATCGCCGTCACGCTGGTGATCGTCCCGGCGCCGTAGCCGTAGGCGGCCCCCGTCACCAAAAAAAGAATCATGATGAGCGCGATCAAACCGTTCATGAACGGCGAGTTGCCGATCAACACATCCGTTTCGGGATCGCGCAGCGGCGCCCCCGAAGGGATCGTCAAAAATCCAAAAGCGACGATCGTCGCGATCAACGCCAAAGCGGCAAACATTAAGCCGCGAGATTCCTCGGATGAGAGCTTGCCGGATGACTCGGTAACCGATGCATCGCTTGCCAGAGATCGGTCGTAGGCTCCCAGCCTCGGCTCAATGATCTTCTGCGTCGTGAGCGCGATGATGCCGGTTAACAAAATGACCGATGCGATCGAGAACCAAATGTTTGAAGCCAAACCGATCGTTTTGTCAGGATCAACCAGCGCGATCGCATCGTTGGTGAACTCGACCAAAACCGCATCGAGCGGTTTGATCATCATGTTCACCGTGAAGGCCCCGGCGACCGCCGCAAATCCGAGGGCAAGGCCGGCGATCGGATGCCGGCCAATGCTGATGAAGGCGGTGCCGGCGAGCGGGATCAATACCAAATAGCCCGCATCAGCGGCGATACTCGAAAGAATGCCCACGAAGGATAGGATGTACATCAACGCCCAGGACGGCGAGAGGATCACGAGCTTGCGGATCAACGCGTTGACCAATCCCGATTCCTCGGCGACGCCCGCCCCGATCATCGCGGCGATCATCAACCCGACCGCCGTGAAGCCCATGAAGCTCGGGATCAACGAGACGTACATGAAGCGAATGCCCTCGGCCGTCCACAAGCTTCTAGCAGCGACCGACTGCGTTTCGATCGTGTAACTCTTCTCGTCCATGACACGAGTCTCAACCCTTTCGCCCGTCTCGTACGCCCGCGGGTCGTACTCGGCCGACGCCGAATCAACCGATTGGGGCACAATCGCTTCGAAGCTCACGCTGACCCCTGCCATCGACAACAGATGCGAAAGCGCCATCACGATCAGAATCAAAATCACAAAAATTAGCACCGGGTGGGGAACCAGGTTGCCGACTTTCTCGACAACGTCCAGAAACCGCTGCATCAACGTCTTCGGGGCGTTATCGATTGGAGTCATGATCGGAGCAGGCGCAGAGGGTGAGTCGGGAGGAACTGAACCACGCTTTCAGGAGGGCACGACGATGGACGCCGCCGGATAGAGGGGCAACAACCACGGGACCATGAGAACGCTAACGACCATCACGAGGACGGCAAACGGAACTCCGATCCGAATGAAATCGCCGAACGTGTAATTTCCGGGTGTCACGACCAATGTGTTGACCGGAGAGGATACCGGCGTCATGAAGGCGCTCGATGCGGCAAGCGCGACAATCATCGCAAAAGGGTATGGTGATGCGTTCATTTCGGCGGCCAACGCTAGTGCCACCGGCGCCATCAATACCGCAGTGGCGGTATTGGAGATAAACATTCCGAGCAATGCGGTGATCACGAAAACACTTCCCAGGACGACGTGCGATCCTGCCCCTCCCACCGTGGACATCAATCGGTCGGCCAACAGGTCGACACCACCAGTCCGCTGCAGCGCGATCGAAAAGGGCAGCATCCCAACGATCAGAACGAGCGTTTTCCAGTCGATCGAGCGGTAGGCGCTCGGAAGGTCGGTGATTCCCAAAGCCCCCATCAACAAGCATCCCATCAGCGCCGCGATAACGTTGGGAACCACCCCACTAACCATGAAGGCCACGACCAACGCCAGACATCCAACGGCGTGCCATGTTTTTCCCGGCGCCGGCAACACCTCCTCCATCTCGATCGGCAGATTGAAGACCACCAAATCGTTGCCGTAAGATTGTAGGTTGCGGATCGATCTCCAAGGCCCGATCACCAGTAGCGTATCGCCCAGCTGAAGCGGCTCTTTCTGGAGATTTCCCTCAAAGGCCGTGCGCCCCCGACGCAGACCGATCACCCGCAAGCCATAGGCGTCGTGAAAGCTGCTTTCCACCAACGAATTGCCGATCAGGTTTGACGTCGCCGGGAGTAGGACCTCGGCCATCCCGATCTCTTGAAATTGGTCGGTGAAGTACCCTCCCGAGAGCGGTCTCGACTCGAGCGCCAACTCTTCCATCAACCCGCTGAGCTCCTCGCTCGAGCAGAGCAGGTCAACGAGCAGAATATCACCGGCGTGGATCTCACTCTTGGCCGTTGGCTCGATCAGCAACTTGCCTCGCTGGATCGCAACCAACAACGCCCCGGTTTGCGTCCGCAAACGAATCTCTTCGAGAGACCGGCCGACGAGCGAAGAACGTTCGGTGACAAATACCCGATGCTCGCGACACGCCAGTTTGTAGTCGTCGATCCACTTGCTCAAACTCGGTCTGGCAACAGGATTCTTGGCTTCGCCGCCCTCGTTACCCAGCCATCGCCGCACGAAAATCATGTAAACGATCGCGAGCGCGAGGATCGGAAGACCAAAGGGGGTAAAGGCGAAAAAGTGAAAGCCTGCGAACCCGCTTCGCTCCAACTCGCTGCTGACCACCAAATTTGGCGCCGTCGCGATCAGCGTCATCATTCCGCTGATCAGGGCGGCGGTGCTCAGCGGCATCATCAATCGACCCGGTGACGATCCAGTGTTGTGGGCGATTCGCAGCGCGACCGGGATAAAAATCGCGGTCACGGCGGTTGAACTCATGAAGGCGCCGAGTGAACAAACCACAAGCATCAGCAGGCCCACCAGGCGGGCCTCGCTGCTGCCAGCCTTGACCGCCAGCCAATCGCCGAGATCTCTTGCAACACCTGTCCGCACCAGCCCATCGCCGATCACGAACAACGCGGCGATCAGAACGATATTCGCGTCGCTGAATCCCGCCAAAGACTCCGACACGTCGATCACGCCGGTCAGCGGAAGCACCGTCAGCATGATCAAGCCGACGGCATCCATCCTCGGTTTGTTGATCGCGAACATCACGATCGCCGCGCCGAGCAGGCCGAGAACCGTTGCGAGCTCAGCAGACATTTAACGATCCGGGGAACGGGGTTAATGGTCGCTCGGGCAACCGCACGGCCAACCGATTGTCGTTACCGCGGGACAGCGTTTTTCCAGCGAGGTTGTAGCAAGACAGTACCAAGCCGGACAGTATTAGGGCTGGGAAAGCCTTGCCGCAAGTGGGCGGCATGCGAGATCAGAAGTTGTACTGGAACATGCTGTGAAGCCGCTGCGCCCGGCCGATGCGGCCGTCGAGATTCTCTCGTTCGCCCCACATGTATTCAACCGCCACTGCCATCCGCGGAACAGGAATCCACCAGAGACTCGCCGCCGTGTACTGGGCACCCAGATAACTGTCGACTCGATCCGCGAAGTGACCGTCAACCGAGACGTTGCCGTAGGTGAAATTCATCAGCCACGACTCACCAAACCAATGTTCGTAGCTGGTGTTCCAACCGGCTGCATCAAGTAGGTCGAATTCACCGGTCAGTGGATCGACCTGACCATCGACCCTCTGACCGGGAAGATCGTTCAGGTACCTCCCGATACCCGAACCCCACGTGCCTTGCAGAATCACTCGGCTCCGCGTCAACCCGGATGGGGAAGGATCCCTGACGGGGTTCGTGCCCAGAAGGAATGACCAGGGATGGCTGACCAAACTGCCGCTCATTCCCGCGCCGGTTTGCCGTGTCACTTCGCCCCCCGCCGGACGATATCCGAGGGTGCGAAGCAGCCCCGCTACCTGCATGTGGCCTCGATCACCCTGGAAACGAAGGTGTGAGGCGATATCCGGAACATCCTGAACGGTGTCGCCCAGATTGGTTCCGGCCAAATCGTCCACGGCGACGTCCGAAAATGGACGCTCGATACTCGTGGCCCAGTACACACCATCGATCACCGGAAGTGTGATCCGCGCCGAAGGTTGTCGTTGGTTGACCCAACTGTTGGGTCCCTGAAAGTCGACCAAGCTCGGCCAACTCGTCGGGTCCATAAAGGTCGTGTTTTGCTGTCCAAATCGGAATGGACCGAAGTCGACGTAGGCATGTCTCAATCGGAACGGGTTCCCACCGCCACCGGCCGCCTGTGGGGCGCCGTTGAAGAAGTCGCCCTCGATACGCGTGTGGACGTTCCAGTCGGAAACGGATGTCGGCGTCCACGTCTCGATGCTAAAGCGGCTGATCCGACCGCTGAAGTTCAGATTCTCTCCCGATTCTTGCGGAACCGGGATCGAATTGGTCACGAATGCGTCGGAAACGCCAACTGGGTCGAAATCGTAAAGTGCGGCAAGCCGAATGAATCCCCTAAGCAGTACCGACGTATCGGTGCCGGGAACGAGAATCGACCCCGGGTGGAGTCCCCGCATGAGAAACTTGTCTCGCTCCTCGTCGGTCAGCCGAATCGGCGGGGTCAATCGCGAGTACTCCGGCACTGCCGGCCCTTCCTGCTGTCGACTAGGCGCGTAGCCCGACGGCGCGTAGTCAGCGGTCGGTCGCTCGCCGCCGTAGGCGCGGTTGTAATACTCGGGTGAATAGACGTACGCCGGTAGCGGTGTGGATCGCGGATAGTAGGGCGATCCCGGCACGTCCTGCTCACCGGTGACGTCAAGGTACTCCGGCGAATAAAACTCTGGATCCTGGGCCAAACACACCGGAGCGACAATGTGCAACGCGATCGCGATGCAAACGCAGGCGGCCGCCTGAACGCGAAGACCAACAGCTAGAGTGTTCATGGGGTCGCCGCGTGGACACGAGTGGACCTTCACCTCCGAGAGTATCGTCCTATCGATTGCGGGGACTTTAGCGGTCGTAGCGGATAAGCTGGATTCCCTGAGTCGCGGCGGGCGTCAAACCACCAAGCGAACCACATAACTCGCGGGTCGATGACAGGTGGGTCACTTCTTTTTAGCCGGAGCAGTTGCTAGCCTTTGAAATCCGCGAAAGCGGGGCGAGTCCGGTAATCATTTGAAGTTGAACTTGAAGTCGCTCGTGGTGGCTTACTGGCCGACGGGCGCGTGGAAGTTGACGTATCAGTCGCACCTGTCACTCGATGAGTGTGTCCATGGACCATGCTATTTCGGATCCCAAAGCCATTCGATCGCTTTCTCGCGCTTTCCGCCATTTGGGCTGGAGTGGTTTTTGGTCCCAAATTGTCATCGGCGCGTTGCCCATCGCGCTGATGATTTACCTGTTTGTGTTCGCGGCGTCGCCCACGGGGCCGCGAGCAGGGTTTGCGTTGGTCGAGTACTTGACGATCGCAGGTTTGCTAGTTCTTGCATTCACGACCTACTGGTCCTATCGCTACACAAGGCTGGCGCGACGGTTAAACGATCCCGATCGTAGACCTACATTCCCTGTGCTGATCCGTGCGGCATGGGTTGGCATTACCGCCAGCACCATGGGGATCGTGTTCTCGCTTCTGGTGATGCTGATCGAAGTCGCGCATCTCTTGTTCTACTTTCTCAAGGCTCCTCAGGGCGGCGTCCCAGTGATCCAGACGACGTCGGCGGAATCGGCCAGCTGGGTTTCGGCGGTTGACATGCTCAGCCTGCTGGCACTGATATTCTCGCTCCTGGCGGAACTGATCGTGCTGGTATTCAGCCTCTGGCTGTTGTTTCGATCGACACTGGCCGCCGAAAGGGCTGGTGAAGCCGTCGACGAAATGCTGACTCCAGCCCTCGAAGGCGACCCCAACTAGGCCTTACACAAGAGTCCGACTGCGACCGATGACCTGCGCCGGAGCATCAGCACCCGATCGCGGAATGTCGTGTAGTCCATGCCAACCGGTTTGCTATAGATTGACGCTTGCCCTTCCTTCTGCTTCGTGGTTCCGCTGGGTCGGATCGCCAGACCCAACCAGATTTTCAGGTTCCGCGCCAGTGACCCGATCACCGGGAGTGCCCGATCGCTCGTCAAATCATTCAGCGGAGCGGCTCAGTGGAAGACTCCCAACCTAACTTCGAGGTCGTCCTGCAGTCGTTCATTGCGGAGGGGTTAGGAGCCGACGACAATGGGCTGTATGTCCAAACTTACTCGCATCCTCTCGGATATCGAGTCCGGCGATCCCGCTGCCCCGGAGCAGCTTTTGCCCCTCGTGTACGACGAGCTTCGCAAGTTGGCGGCAGCTCGCCTCGCCCAGGAGAAACCTGGGCAGACGCTGCAGGCAACCGCGCTTGTCCATGAGGCGTATCTCCG
>JBGTCJ010000558.1:0-7284 GCA_041748895.1 Pirellulaceae bacterium | reverse complement strand
TGGAAATCACCAGCGGGCTTTTGAACGCGCAGACCGATCTAGTTGTGGACAACGGCGCCGTCAACGTATCTGCGTTGAGTGGGGCGACGGCGACAGCGAAGGTGCTTCAAGGCTTGTTCGGCTTAACCGCAGGCGGATCGTCAACCGTGAATGTTGACGGCGTTGGTTCAGTGCTCGAAGGAGACATGTTTAGGGCGGGCGTTGCGGGCACTTCGATCGTCAATGTCGTAAACGGTGGAACCATCAATGCAGGAGGAACAAGCATTGGTCAAACCGCTGGTTCTTCCGGCACCATGAGCGTCAGTGGCGATGATTCCAAGCTCAC
Source organism: Pirellulaceae bacterium (assembly GCA_041748895.1). Lineage (GTDB taxonomy): Bacteria > Planctomycetota > Planctomycetia > Pirellulales > Pirellulaceae > UBA6163. The sequence continues at coordinate 6,959 of JBGTCJ010000558.1, read as the reverse complement.
AAACTCCGGTGGCATGATAGTGGGACTTGCTGGAACCGGCCTCTTGAACATTACCGACGGAGGCCAAGTGAGTGCGGCAGGTAACATCGGTGTAGGATCGGGCCTAGTTAACGGCTCTGGCGCAATACTTGTTCAAGGGCCGGGATCGCTGCTGCAGGGCGACAACCTATACGTGGGTGAGCTCAACTCGGGCAGCCTTCATGTTGAAGCTGGTGGCCAAGTCATCGCAACGACAGATCTCTTCATCGGAGCAGGTTTTCATGCATCCGCGAACGCTAGTGGACAGCTTACCGCAACGGGCATCGCTACGTCGCTCCAGGCCTCCAGGACGTTCGTCGGACTTGGAGGAATTGGGACCATGACCATTGATGGCGGTGCCACCGTCAATGGCGGATCGATCAGTGCTGGAAGTGCTCCCGCAGGAGCCTTCGGCGTCGGAAGTAAGGCAGGCGACGGCGTCATCAACGTCAGCGGTGCAGGGACAGGTTTGAACGGAAGCAGTCTTTACCTGGGCGGCTTTCTTACTGAACCAGGAGGGACGGGCGTCTTGAACATTGGAAACGGATCGATCGTGAACCTCAGCGGTGATGGCACTGTTTTCTCCGGTGGTGAATTGAACCTGGACGGTGGCGAATTCAGGTTGAACGGAACGTTGTCAGGAGTCGGAGCAAATGTCAATCTGCTATCGGGCATCATCAGCGGAAACGGGACCTTCGCGATGGGAATTGAAGTCGGCAATGGCATGATTCTGTCGCCCGGAAACAGTGTCGGCACGCTCACGTTTGCTGACCTAGCGATGGCTGGCGGTTCAGCCTATCAATGGGAGGTTAAAAATCTCGCCCAATCGGGAGTCGCAGGGACGGATTGGGACCTGATCGAGATCACCAATTCTTTTACCTTCAACGCCACCGAAGCTTCGCCGATATCGATCACAATCATTGATGATGGGACTGTCACCGGCTTTGATCCTTCACAATCGGGAAGTTGGGCACTTGCGCAATTTGGCTCGTTCGGCGGCGTATTCGATCCCAACTCCGTGCAGTTTGATACAAGTGGGTTCTCCGCCGACCTAGCGGGCGGACGCTTCTTTGCGTCTCTGGAAGGAAACTCACTGGTGGCGAATTATGCCGTCGCCGTTCCGGAGCCATCTTCGATCGTTTTGGGGCTTTTTGGTTTAGGCGCGGCAGCGATGAGGCGGCACCGCAAGAGGCGGTCGCAGATTGCGGCGTTGTAGTTTATCTGACTACGAGAAATGTGAGCCGCTCCACTTTTCTGTACCAGCAGAAGCGAGAAAATCAGGGCTTCATCAGGACGGCATAGCGGGCGATCGACTCGGGTGAATCGTGCAGACCGAGATAGAAGTCACGACCGCCAATCGTGACGATGCTCTGGCCAGAGAGGTGGTAGCGGCGCGCGGGCGCTTTGGACTTGGGACGAGCCATAGGGTGAACTCCCGTTTGATGAACCTGACCGAGTTTTTCGGTACAGATTCAGCGTTCTCACGGGGTCGCACACCCAATCGGGTGGTAAACGTTTTCACGTTTCCGACCGTAAATTACGTACTTTTCATCAGAGGCGACGGTCGGATTCGAACCGACGAATAATGGATTTGCAATCCATCGCCTTAGCCACTTGGCCACGTCGCCTTGCCTCGAACCGGGTGGACCCCATGCTCGATCGACCCCGCAGGTTAGGAAATCGACGCACTTTGGTCAACGGGCGTCAACCCACCAATTCCCCCGGTCGTAACGATCGTATCGGCTCCGCGTCCACCCACGCTTGAGTCAGTTATCGGATTGTCTGCTGTCAACGGACCGTGAGCGTTTGCGTCCGGTTCGCGCAAATCGATCGCGAACGTCGGACACCGCCGAAACGAACTGATCGACCTCGGCGAGCGTGTTGTAGAAGTAAAAACTGGCGCGGCTGCTCGCGGAAATCCCGAAATGCTTGTGGAGCGGCATGGCGCAGTGGTGCCCAGCCCGAATGGCAATCCCACGAGTGTCGAGGTACTGGGAAACATCGTGGGCGTGGACGCCCTCGACAACGAAACTGATGATCCCCGCTCGCTCAGACGCCGGTGGACCCAGCATTCGGACACCGTGAATTTGGGACAAACCGCTCATCGCACGCTCGACCAACCGACGTTCGTGGTCCTGAATCGCCCCGAGCCCGACGCCGCGAACGTAGGTCAAGGCGGCGGCGAGTCCGATCGCTTCGGTAATCGGCGGTGTCCCCGCTTCGAACTTTTCCGGCAGCTCCGCTGGCTCGAAACCCTCGGTCGTCACCCGATGGATCATCGCACCGCCGCCAAGGAATGGAGGCATCGCCTGAAGAATCTCTTGCTTGCCATACAGCACCCCGATCCCCGTCGGTCCGCAGACCTTGTGTCCGCTGAAGACGACAAAATCGGCATCCCACTGACGAACGTCGATCGGACCATGGGGAACGGCCTGGGCCGCATCGACCAGCACCTTGGCACCCCATGGGTGTGCCAACCGAACCCAACGCTCCACCGGAAAAACCGTTCCCAGCACATTGCTAGTTGCCACAAAGCCGAACAGTTTGGGACGAAGCCTCTGCAACGCCTCGGCGACGCGATCGTCGCTGATCATCCCGGCCTCGTCGATCACGAGAAATTCGATCCGGCACCCGACGCGCTCGGCCAGTTGCTGCCAAGGCACAATGTTCGCGTGATGCTCGGCAATCGTTAGCAGAATCGTATCACCGCGGGTGACGTTTGCATCGCCCCAACTTCGCGCCACCGTGTTGATCGCCGCCGTCGTTCCGGCGCAGAAAATCACCTCGCGGGGTGATCCGGCGTTGAGAAACTCGGCGACCACGTGCCGGGCGTGCTCGAAGGCCTGGGTCGAGGCTTCACTGAGCGTGTGAATGCCGCGGTGGACATTGGAGTAGTACTCGCGATAACAATTCGAAATCGCATCGATGACGACTTGAGGACGCTGGGTGCTCGCCGCATTATCGAGATAGATAAGGGGCACCCCAGGGGAAATCAGCCGCCGTAGTATCGGGAAATCCTCGCGAACTTGATCAGAAATCGGCCTCGTTTTGGTCATGGAGCTAGGATTCATCACGGAGGCTGGGCCCGCTAAAACGACTGGATCCGTCATCACCCATTTCGTCCGCGGACACGTCGCCACCGACCGGTGAGTGCAGGGCCGTTTGCAGAACCCGCCACGGCAACAAGCAGCATTTCTGGCGGTTCGGCGTCAATTTCGGCCCGAAAAGTCGCAGCATTTCATCTGCCGAGAATTGCTTGATCTCCTCGCGCGTCATGCCTTCGATCTTTTCCATCAACATCGACGCTGAAGACTGGCTGATCACGCAGCCATCTCCCTCGAACCACGCTTCTTCGACGGACTGACGCGGACCGATCTTTAGGTCGACGTGAACCACGTCCCCGCAAAGCGGGTTGTCGCCCTCGTGTGAGTGCGTCGCGTCAATCAGCGTTCCGCGGTGGTACGGATCCTCATAGTGATCCAACACGTGTTCCTCGTAGATGTCTTCTTCGCTGGGCATTTCGATCAAGAGGGTGACACGGAGACTTTCAACAGGTCCTAAGACATGGGACGCGACCCACACGATTACTGCAGTGTAACGATTCGGACAAGCGGAGGTCCCCGTCGGATCGTTTAGCGGACGCCCGATGCAGCGATCAACGGATCGAGAGACGCCATTTTTCGCCCCGTGGCGCTCAAAGGCCAACTTTCCAACGCGTCCCAATCGACCAAGGCGTAGTCATCCGGCGAGAGCCTCAGGTTCGACGCGTCGATCGACTCGGCCAAGTGGACATGAAGTGTGATGCGAAAACGGGTCACGGCATGCCGAATGATGGCCAACCGCTCCGAGGGACGAATCGCGACGCCCAATCGGTGCGATAGGGTCCGCGCCGCGGCGTGAATGTCGCTGTCGGTCCGCTGCGTGGAACGCGGGAAATCCCAGAGCCCTGCCCATCGCTCACCTTCGGGGACCCGCAGCAACAGAACACGTTTCTTTGGAATCCCTTTCGCGGTTGATGGGGCCGCGCCGGGGGAACCTGCATCCGCGATGGGGACGACGATCCCGAACTCGGTCCGATCCTCGTACACCATGCGAGTGACCTTTCCAGGAATCTCCTGCTGCAGCCCGAGTCGATTCGCGCCACAAAGCGTGCGAACAGGACACTCCCCGCACTGCGGGTCTCGAGGGCGACAAACGAGCGCCCCCAACTCCATGGCGGCCTGATTGAAGGTCCCGGCGCCCCGGCGTGGAAGCATCTGTTCGGCAATTTGCCACAGCCTCCGCTTGGAGTCTGGCAGGCTGACATCCTCCCGCATCGCAACCCAGCGGCTGTAGACCCGCACGGTGTTCCCTTCCAGAACGGGCACACGCTGATCCCGCGAGATCGAGAGGATCGCCCCGGCCGTGTACCGCCCGATCCCCGGCAGTGCCAGAAGTTGTGGTAGCGACTCAGGAAATACGCCACCCTGTTGATCGACGATTTCACGCGCCGCTTGGTGCATGGACCGGGCACGGCGGTAGTAACCGAGCCCTTCCCAAAGCCGCATCAAGTGCTTCTCGTCGGCGGCCGCAAGCGACTCGATCGTGGGAAAGGCTGAGAGGAAACGTTCGAAATAGTCAACGACCGTCGCGACCTGGGTTTGCTGCAGCATGATCTCGCTGACCCACACCTGATACGGACGCGGGTCACGTCGCCAAGGTAAATCGCGAGCCGATTTTGCAAACCATGTGAGCAGACGACGACGCACGGCGGCTCGCCACGACGCGCTCATCGGTTCGAGCGAGCTAGCCTCGGATAAAGCGTCAGTCATTCCGAGGGCATTCGACCAAGAGTCAGCTTGGTCTCCAGGACCTCGCCCCGGCGATCAAATGTGACGTCGATTTCGTCACCGGGTACGAAGTTACCGATCTCCAACTGCAGATCATCGAAGTTTCGTATCGTCGTGTCGTTAATCCGGGTGACCACATCCCCCGCTTCGAGACCCGCCGTGTCTGCCGCGCCCCCCGGGACCAGGCTATCGATCTGACAGAAAGGCGCATGATTGCTGCAACGAACGCCGAGGAAACCACCCTGTTTGTGATTGATGTTCAACCCTGGCATAGCCTCGCGTAGCTGTTCGGCGACCGCATGAGGAATTCCGGTCCCCATCAGGCTCAAGGAAGCGCGAATCGGTAGCTTTGCGATCCGCTCGGCGTCCTCGGCGGACAAGGCGATGTAGCGGAATTCCAATTCCTCAATCCGCTTCATCGAGGCCAGAGGCGTGAATAAATCACCCGATACTTGGCCATCGCGAAGCAGGATCACGCGAACGTCCGGCATTCGCGCCACCTGCTCGAGCACTTCCCCACGGACCGCCGGTCCCTCGATCAGTGCGTGATCGACGATTCCGACCCAGCGTAGCCAACGCAGAGCCGCTAGGTCGCCGTTCCAACCCTTGTCGATGAGCACCGCGTTTCGATTGATTGAGGTGGAGCGAAGTGTGAATTCACGGAAGCCAATCTTGACGCCGACTCGAGCCAAGACCTCGTAAGCCTCATTCTGCCGCTGACGCGAAATCGCGGCGATCGATGCTCGCGCTCGCAGCGACGCACTGCCACTGCCTTGCTTGACAAGCGACTCCAGCGCGGCCCACGCACCCGCCTGGTCATCGGGTAACTGCTGGAGTGCCAGCGTCTGAAGCACAGCGATCGACCGCTCCGTCATTTCGAGCCGTCCCGTCGATGTGACTTCGACCAGCGGTTCTACCGCCTCGGCTCCGTAGCCGAGCACCCGCTGCGTTGCCGCCTGCCGACGGAGAAAACTGTCGCTGTCGAGCTGCTGAATCCAGTACGCCAAGCTGCGATCGTCGGTGGGCGGGTCATCACCGCGAGCTGAACCGAACCCGCAAAGAAGCAGGAGGACCGACCCCGTGACGCGGCAAATGATTGGATGTCCCGTCATTCAGGTTCCACCTTCAGCAATTTCCTCTTCCCCGGGGTTGGCGATGACTTGGCAGCATTATCTCGTTTGCACGAGTTGATTGCAATCAGATCCGCTCGCGACCTACGGTAACGCACGTCATTCACACGCAGCGACAACTCGGTCTACAATTGGGCTGCGTTTGACCACATCAACGCTCTAACCCACCCCCCTTTGGATACTCGACATGATTCGCTTCAGCCTGCTTGCACTCACGGCACTACTCTCGGCTGTTTGGACGCCCGCTGGTGGTCAAGACGCCGCCATGATGGCGCCGCCGGAACCGTCCAACATGGTGTCGTTATTCAACGGCAAGGATCTCGAGAACTGGAGTGGTGATCCGCGGTTGTGGTCGGTTCGCGACGGAGTGATCCGTGGCGAAACCACGGACGAGGTTTCCACCACGGGAAATACTTTCCTCATTTGGCAAGGTGGAGCGCCCGCCGATTTTGAACTTCGCTTCGTTTACCGCTGCAGCACGTCCAACAACTCTGGCCTTCAGTACCGCTCGAAACACATCACCGAACCGAGTGCAAGAAACGCTTGGGTGGTACGCGGTTACCAGCATGAAATGCGGAACGAACTCGATCTGCCCAACGTTTCGGGTTTCATCTACGACGAAGGCAGCAAGCGGGGACGCGTCTGTCTCGTCGGCGAAAAGGCGGTCTGGACAGCCGATGGGAAGAAAGAAGTGGTAGGGAATCTGATCGACGCCGAGTCGTTCAAGAAGCTGTTCAAGCTCGACGATTGGAACGAATCGGTGATCATCGCTCGCGGGAACCACATCCGTCACTACATCAACGGCCGGTTGGTAGTCGATTTCACTGACGAGGACCCCAACATGGCGCACAGCGAAGGCGTGATCGCGCTGCAGTTGCACGCTGGCAAACCGATGTGGACCGAATTCAAGAGCATCCGATTGGCCGAATTGAACTAGGTTTAGCAGCCAATCACCTTTAATCGGGCGCACAAAATAAAGCGG
>JBGTCJ010000557.1:0-16181 GCA_041748895.1 Pirellulaceae bacterium | reverse complement strand
CGCGGCGCTCACGAACAATTACCGAACGCTCCGCGAAATCGAATCGAAACTCCGGCTGCTCAACACGCCGCAGCGGCATGAGCTGCCCGAGGATGAGGCGTCGCTCCGCTTGCTCGCGTATCTCATGCACGTATCGGACCCGAACGAAATCGCTGACCGATGTCGCGAAGTTCGGTTGTCCAACCGAAGGCTGTTCGATCAACTTCTTGAAGAACTCGCACGATGACCTTGATGCCCGAAATCCCCGATCCCGACACGCACGCACGAACTTCGTCGAAACGGCCCAACACGCCCTTGCGGCCAGCCACGTCGGTGGACCCACCAACGGTCGGTACTCTCCGCGATCCGGCCCGGCTCCGGTCGGCTCGTTGGTTCGCACCCGACGATTTGCGTTCGTTCGGACACCGGTCGCGGTTGAAGGGCATGGGGTTTGACGACGCAGATTTTCAAGGTCGTCCCCTGGTCGCGATGCTCAACACTTGGAGCGAGCTCAACACCTGTCACTCTCACTTTCGCGAGCGAGCCGACGAGGTGCGCCGCGGGATCCTTCAGGCGGGTGGTTTCCCCGTCGAGGTACCCGTGATGTCGCTCGGCGAAATGATGATGAAGCCGACGACGATGCTGTACCGCAACCTCCTGGCGATGGAGGTCGAAGAGGTCCTGCGATGCCACCCGATCGATGCGGCCGTCTTGATGGGTGGGTGTGACAAGACGGTGCCGGCGATGTTGATGGGAGCGATCAGCGCCGATGTTCCGTCCATTTTTTTTCCCGCGGGCCCCGCGCTCAAGGCGAGGTGGCGCGACGCGACGCTCGGTAGCGGAAGCGATGCGTGGAAGTATTGGGACCAACGCGGTGCCGGGTTGATCTGCGAGGGACAGTGGAAAGAAATCGAGAACTGCATCGCCCGCAGCGCGGGTACTTGCATGACCATGGGGACCGCCAGCACGATGGCATGCGTCGCGGAGGCGATGGGCTTCACACTCGGTGGAGCGGCGGCGATCCCATCGGTGATCGCCGAGCACAGTCGTCTGGCCGTTCGCACGGGTAGACGGGCCGTTGAGATCGCGTGGGAAAATTTGCGGCCATCGGAGATCGTCACGAAAGAATCGATCGAGAACGCAGTGACCACGGCGTTAGCCGTTGGCGGCTCGACCAATGCGATCGTGCACTTGATCGCGATCGCCGGTCGTGCGGGGATTTCGCTCACGATTGAGGATTTTGATCTCATCTCCCGACGCACGCCGGTGCTTGGCGACCTTCGTCCGGGCGGGAGGTTCCTGATGGAAGACTTCTTCAATGCCGGCGGCTTGCCCGCCTTGCTCGCTGAAATTCGTCAATCACTGCACCTCGATTGCAGGACCATTGAAGGACGCTCTGTTGGGGAATCGATCGCGGGTGCCCAGACGATCGATCGCGAGGTCATTCGAACTCGTGACAACCCGGTCTCGACCTCCGGTGGGACCTGTGTGCTCCGAGGAAACCTCGCACCCGATGGTTGCGTGATCAAGCCACTGGGCGCCGATCCGCGGTTGGCCCACCACACCGGGCCGGCGCTCGTTTTCGACGACTACCCCGATCTCAAGGCAAGGATCAATGATCCCGATCTGCCGGTGACTGCCGATACGGTCATCGTATTGCGCAGCGCAGGTCCGCTCGGTGCGCCTGGCTTTCCAGAATGGGGCATGTTGCCGATCCCTCAGAAGCTCCTTCGCCAGGGCGTTTGTGACATGGTCCGCATCTCCGATGCGCGGATGAGCGGTACGAGTTACGGAACCTGCGTACTGCACGTCGCACCCGAAAGTTACTTGGGAGGCCCTCTGGCGCTAGTCGAGGATGGCGATCGGATCGAAATCAACATCGGCGCGCGCGAGCTTCATTGGCACGTGGACGATGCGGAAATCGAGCGACGACGAAAACGTTGGATCGCCCCCCAGCCGAAGTTTCAGCGAGGATACGGGCAACTGTTTACCAGACACGTGACGCAGGCCAATCAGGGTTGCGACTTTGATTTCCTCACAGGCCGTTCGCCAGGCGAAGAGCCGGGAATCTACTAATGAGCCTTTCCGCTGGATCACAGCAAGAGTGCGACTCAACCCGGGTCACTCACCGATCGTCACGGCCACTGGTGTTGGCCCTTTCCATTTTCACGGTTGTCGCCCCGTGCGGTTGGGGTTGTTCAAAGCCTTCCGTTGCCGTTCGCGAGTCACCCGCGGAAAAGCAATCGCCTCCCAAACCGACGCAATCGGTGCCGCGGGTCGACGCCAAATTGGCGGAAGTCGCATTGCCGGGCGGGGAGATCAGCGATGTCATGATCACGCAGTGGATTGAAGGCGGGGCATTGCGTCGATTGAGGATCGCCGGGAGCGACATCGATGACGAGGCACTGGCGAAAATTGCTGCGTCCGTTCCACTTGAATTGCTCGACATTTCGGATTGCCCCCGGGTGACAGCCGCCGGGATCGATGCCGTATCGAGAATCATCAGTTTGCGAAACTTGCGAGTCAGCGGATCGGCCGTCAACGACGAATCGATCCGGTCGTTGGCCAAACTGACCCAACTTGCGGCGCTTCACCTTCAACAAACCGCGGTGACGGATTCCGGAATCGGGGTCATCGCAAGTTTGCTGAAGCTCAAAGAGCTGAACCTTTTTGGAACCGCGATCACCGATCGCGGAGTGGCTTCAATTTCCACACTTCCGGAGCTTGAGAAACTGAGACTGCGGGGCACCGCGATCACAGGTGACGCGGATGAAGTCTACGCGTCGCTCAGGTCGGTGGTCGATCTTGATCTTAGCGAGACGCGATTCACCAACGCGGGGATGGTCGGCGTTGCGAAGCTGCCGAACCTTCGGCAATTGAACCTGTGGTTGACTCAGGTGGATGACGACGCGATCGCCATGTTGGCCGGGAAGCACTCGCTTACGCTACTCAACCTCGACAACGTCGCGGGCATCACCGATCGTTCCCTTGACGTAATCGCCGGGCTCACCGATTTGGAACTCTTGCATGTGGGGGGCACCTCGGTGACGGCCGAGGGGCTCGAAAAATTGTACGGGCTGACGCGACTCAGAACGCTATTCATCACGCGGTTGGGATTGACCGCCGAGCAGGTTGAGGCGGTTCGCACTGCGATGCCATGGTTGACGCGTCTGGAGGGTTGAGCGTCACTCGGTTGGCCGCGATATACTGCGACTGATTCGCTCGTTTTGTCTTTTGTCAATGGATTGTTCATGTCTGCCCGATCGATCGATCACAGTTCGCTGCTCGCGCGTTTTGGACTGGACTCGTTTCGCCCGGGTCAGCGAGAGGTGGTTGAGGCAGTCGCGGCCGGCGAAGACGTGCTTTGTGTGATGCCGACGGGTGGAGGCAAGAGCCTTTGTTTTCAACTTCCGAGCCTTGCCCGCGACGGGACCACGATCGTCGTTTCTCCGCTGATCGCGCTGATGAAGGACCAGGTCGATACCCTCAAGCGGTTGGGGATTGCCGCAAGGCTCATCAATAGCAGTCTCTCGGCGGGCGAGCAGGAAGACGTGATGCGGCAGATGGCCGCGGGAGAGCTCGACCTGGTGTATGTGGCGCCGGAACGGCTGAGGAATGGACGGTTCCTCGAGGCGGTGTCGCACGCGGGCGTGTCTTTGTTGGCGATTGACGAGGCGCACTGCGTCAGCGAGTGGGGACACGATTTTCGACCCGACTACGCGCGCCTCGGGCACTTCCGGAATCGGTATCTGGGCGGCGTGCAAACGATCGCGCTCACCGCCACGGCAACGCCTCACGTTCGACAGGACATCCAAGCGATCCTCGGGATGAAACAACCTCGCGAATTCGTAACCGGATTCGCGCGATCGAACTTGCGATTTTCGGTCGAGCACCACAAATCGGACGCGGCAAAAAATGAGGCATTGGTCAAGTTTCTGAAGAGGCAGACGGGGTCTGGGATCATTTACGCGGCGACGCGAAAGCGGTGTGAAGAGCTGGCTGATTGGCTCCCGACGCAAGCTCGCCGGGCGATCGGAGTCTATCACGCCGGGCTGGATTCGGTGCAGCGACATGTCGTGCAAGATCGTTTCATGTCGGGGGACCTATCGGCCATCGTTGCGACCAACGCATTCGGAATGGGGATCGACAAAGCCAACATTCGTTACGTCGTGCACTACAACGTCCCAGGCAGCCTCGAGGCTTACTATCAGGAAGCCGGACGGGCCGGACGTGACGGCGAAATGAGCGAGTGCCGGTTGTTGTTCGCGTACTCCGATCGCTACATCCAAGAATTTTTCATTGAGAATCGCTACCCGTCGCCCGAATTGGTTCGGAAGGTTTACGAGTACCTGCTCTCGCTTGCCGAGGACCCGATCGAGCTAACCCTGCAACAAGTTCGCGAGGCGATTGGGGCGAAGGAGGCGGCCGAATCGGTCGGCACGGCCCAGACGCTGCTAGCCAAGGCGGGCGTTTTGAAGCGGCTTGAAAGCAGTGCCAACGCGGCGATAGTACGGATCGACAGCGATCTCCCGACGCTTGTCGATCTGCTGCCACGCGAGGCCAAATTGCGACGCAAAGTGTTGCAAGCCGTCGAAACGATCGTCGGAAAGCGACGGGGCGAGGACGTGTACGTGCGGCCTCAGAAAATTGCCGAATTGGCGTCCGTCGATCGCGACCAGTTGGCGCGAACGCTCCGCGAACTCGTCCGGCTCAGGGCTTTCGACTACGTACCACCGTTTCGAGGCCGTGGGATCCACATCATGCAGCGTGACCTCCCGTTCGATTCGCTCGAGATCGATTTTGACGAACTCCAGCGACGGAAGGGTGCGGAGTACGACAAACTGGAGGCAGCAATCGAATTTGCCCGCACGCCACGTTGTCGCCAGCGTGCGATCCTCGATTACTTTGGTGACCCCCATTCGTGCGATTGCGGAAAATGCGATCGCTGTGATCCGGCGGCGAAATGCCTTCCATCGGATGAGCGCATCAAGTCCGCAGCGGCAACCCTCGAGGCGTCATCGCCGGCCAGTCCCGATTACGACCAACAGGCCGTGCTTCGTGGGGTGCGGATTGTCCTCAGCGGTATCAAGCGAATGCACGCCCGGTTCGGCAAAGCGATGGTCGCCCAAATGCTTGGCGGATCGCAAAACAAGAAGATTCAGCAGTGGAAGCTCAATCGGCTCAGTACCTATGGGATGCTGTCCGGACTCAAGCAACCCGAATTGGTCGACCTGATCGATGCGATCATCGAATCGGGTATGGCCTCTCAGGTCGAGGTCGAAGAGCGGCGGCCGACACTGCAGTTGACCGCTTTTGGGGAGTCGGTGATGCGAGCCACTGAGCCTCTTCCCGCGGGCTTCTCGCTCACCTATCCGCTGGCAAAGCGGTTGGCACGAGCTGCGGCGACAATCGAAGGCAGCGACGTGTCGATGGAAACGGGGGCTGTGCCCGCGTCGGGGGATGATTTCGACGCGGTGTCCGCCATTGGCCCCACAGCCGATGATCTCGCGGACCGATTGAAGCGTTGGCGAGGCCGCACCGCGGCGGCTCTCGGTCTACCCGCCTACCGTGTGCTCACCAACGCCACGATTGAGCGATTGGTCGCCGTTCGCCCGAGATCGATCGATGAACTGGAGCTTGTCCATGGCATCGGCCCCGCAACGATTGAGCAGTTCGGATACGACCTAGTGGGTTTGGTGGGCGCCGCGACCAGCGATGAAGCCTCCGCGCAACCAGCGGATGCGCTCCCACGGCCGAGTGAAAAAGTGGTCGACGCGGCCGTACCCTCGACGGCCCAGGGTGACGCCTACTGGACCTGGCGTTTACTGCAGGAGGGCTTTTCTTGGTCGCAGGTCGCCGAAATTCGTCGTATCGACGCGGCCCAAATGATGGGCCACCTGAGGGCCGCCTCGCGAGATGGGCACCCGATCGATCAACGATGGCTGCCGTCATCGAGCGATCCGGAAGCCGACTTTGCCCAGTCCCGAGCGGATGGCGACGGTTAGTCAGTGACTGGTCGGCACGCTACAATCGGGCATTCCGGCGAAACGTGGTTCTGATTGAATGAGCCCGAAAACTGGCCCCTCAAGCCAAGGCAGTGGTTGACGATCCGCGTGGATGACGCGTTTCGATTCCGGTTTATTGGCGATTTTCGAGTAGAGAGAACGAGATGGAGAAACGAACCGACGACGCAACTCCGCAGCGTCGCGGCGGCAACACATGGATGATTTTCCTCGTGTTGCTCGTCGCCCTCGGTTTGATGTTTTTTTATCGCGATGAGCCGCGGTCGGAGATCAAAGCGAGCTTTTTTCGTGAGCAGCTGAGGAACAACAATATCCAGGAGGTGCACATCGGTGACCTGCGGATCCTGGGGACCTTCAAGACTTCCGTCGACAAACCGGCCGCGATTGGATCGAGCACGGCGGAGACGGGTAAGCCCGCGGCGAAAGTAGAGCAGCTTCAGAAGCAGTTCTCCGTTGTCAGGCCCGACGGGGACGCGTACGTTGCCAGGTTGATTGAAGAGCTCGAGGAGGCCGGGGTCCCGTATGACTTTGTCCCGCCGGACAACACCGCACAGGTCTTCAATTGGCTCCTGATGCTTGGGATTCTCATCGGGCTACCCTTGTTTCTCTTCTACACGCTTCGTCGCACCCGTAGTGACATCATGGGCGGCGGATTTCTGTCGGGTTTCAGCAAAAGCCCGGCCAAGCGTTACGAGGCATCCGACCAGGCGATCACGTTTGATGATGTCGCAGGACTCGAAGGGGTCAAAGCCGATTTGCAGGAAATTGTTGACTATCTCAAGACTCCCGAAAAATTTCAAAAGCTTGGGGGACGCGTTCCCAAGGGTGTGTTGTTGAACGGGCCTCCCGGAACCGGCAAGACGCTGCTCGCGAGAGCCGTTGCGGGTGAGGCCGACGTTCCCTTTTTCAGTGTCAATGGATCCGAATTCATCCAAATGTTCGTCGGTGTCGGCGCCAGCCGCGTCCGCGATCTGTTTCGCACGGCGAAGGATCAAGCCCCCGCGATCATCTTCATCGACGAGATCGATGCGGTCGGCCGCCAGCGGGGAGCGGGCTTGGGCGGTGGGCATGATGAACGTGAACAGACCCTGAACCAGATCCTCGGAGAGATGGATGGATTCAGTCCGAGTCAGGCGGTGATCGTTGTCGCGGCTACCAACCGGCCCGATGTCCTTGACCCCGCGCTTCTGCGTCCGGGACGCTTCGACCGACACATCACCGTCGGGCGTCCGACGATGAAGGGACGCGAAGAAATTTTCAAGGTCCACGTCCGGGAGGTGCCGCTCGGTGACGACGTCGACCTTCGTCGGCTCGCCGCCGGAACCGTCGGATTGACCGGTGCGGACATTCGAAACATGGTCAATGAGGCGGCGCTCTGGGCGGCTCGCAACGACAAGAAAGTCGTCGAGATGGCCGACTTTGACTACGCCCGCGACAAAATTCTCATGGGCGCCAAGCGGGAAGAGGTGCTCCAAGAGTCCGAAAAAGAGAAGACCGCCTACCATGAGGCTGGGCACACGCTCACGGCTTGGCATCTCGACGGTGCGCACGTGGTGCACAAGGTCACGATTATTCCAAGGGGCCGCGCGTTGGGTGTGACTCAGTACGTTCCAAGCGAAGATCGGCTGAGCATTTCTCGACGAGAACTTGAGCACCAGTTGGTCGTCCTGCTCGGCGGACGCGCCGCGGAGAAAATCGTTTACAGCGAAACGACCGTCGGTGCCGAGAATGATCTCGAGCGGGCGACCGGGTTGGCAAGGCGTATGGTGACCCACTGGGGTATGAGTCCAAAGATTGGCCCCGTGAGCTACAAGACCGGCGATGAAGATCCCTTCTTGGGCCGCGAACTTCATCAGTCGCGACCGTTCAGCGAGCACACGCAGGAGTTGATCGACGAGGAGGTCGCAAGGATCTTGCTCGAAGCCGATCAGAAGGCTGAACAGTTGCTTCGGGAACGACGCACCGAGTTGGAGAAGATCACCCGCAATTTGCTCGAGAAGGAAGAGCTGACGGAGGCCGAAATCGCGGAATTGATCGGACCTTCAACCCACACTCGGAACTCTCAAAAGAACGGGCGAGTCAAGCCGGAGATCATCATGGCACCCGAGGAGCCCAGTGAGTCGGCCCCACATCCGACGGTCGAGCCAACGGTCCACAACCGTTTGTCGCAAGACTGATGGCCAAGAAGCGTGGCAAGTCGCGCGAGGAATTTCGCAAGAACCATCAGGGAAGGGTTCGCGAAGGCGACTTGACTCGGCGTTTTCGTCTCGGCGACCCGTCCCAATCGATCGAACATGCGGTCACGAGTGAGCGGGTCAGTGGAAAGGGCGAACTGACTCGCAAACGCACGGTCATGACCGATGACGACGCCCCACGTTCCGGCGAGGATCGCGCTTCCGGCACCGGGGACAGCACCCTTTTGGCCGGGCAGGTGCTGAGCGTTCACGGGCTGCGAAGCCGGGTTTTGGGACCTGAGGGAGTGATCTACCAGTGCATTGTCCGAGGTGTCCTCAAGTCGCTATCGATCGACCAAAGGAACGTTGTGGCGACGGGCGATCGGGTCTACTTCCGCGCGGCGGATCCAGGCTCCGGAATGATCGAATCGGTTGCCCCACGGCACGGTATCCTCAGCCGCACCAGCCGCGGGCGACAACACGTGATCGTTGCCAACGTCGATTTCCTCCTGATTGTCGTCAGCTGCGCCATGCCGGGCGTCAAGCCGGCATTGGTTGACCGTTACCTGTTGACCGCAGAACAATTCGAAATCCGACCCATCATTTGCTTCAACAAGGTCGATTTGGTCGATCCAAGCTCGTTGCAACAGATCATCGGCGTCTACGCTCAGCTCGGGTACAGGGTTTTGATGACCAGTGCAACGACAGGTGCCAACATCGATTACCTCCGCGCAATCCTCGCCGGACGCCAAACGGCGATCGCCGGACAAAGTGGTGTGGGCAAGAGCAGCCTGATGAATGCGATCCAACCCGAGTTGGGTCTCCGTGTCAGTGAAGTGAGTGTCGACAATCAGAAGGGACGACACACCACAACGGCCGCACGAATGCTCCCGCTCGATACCGGTGGGGCGGTCATTGACACGCCGGGAATCCGCCAGTTTCAATTGTGGGACATCACGGCCGGTGAGGTCGCCGCGCTGATGCCCGATCTGCGACCCTACGTGAGCCACTGCCGCTACCCCGATTGCTTGCATCTCAACGAGGAGGACTGTGCCGTCAAAGACGCGGTTGCTGATGCCCGCATTGACGCCAGGCGATACGATTCGTATTGCCACCTCCTGGAAGAAGAATTGCTCGCCAGCGAGCATTGATCAACACCACCGATTGACGCTTGTGGACAAACGCGATGGATAACCGGCGCGACACGGTGGACCCGGATACTTCGTCGGAAGTCACGAACGATGCGGGTATGCCCGCGTCCGAACTCGACTTCTGGGCAAGGCAGCACCCATGGCATCCGCGGATAGCGCCGTGGTTCGTTTACATGCTGGTCCTAGCCATCGCTCTGCATGCCCGCGATTGGCAGAGCTGGACTTACGTGCCGATCAAAGTCATTCAGACGGGCGCCGTGCTCTATCTGGTGTGGCGTTGGCGAAGCCTCGTTCCCGAGATCCGCCTACACTTCCATTGGTCCGTCATTCCCGTGTCATTGGCCTTGGTAGCAGGGTGGATTGGGTTGCATGACCAAACGATTCGCCTCTTTCCTACTTTGGAAGATGGCCAACCGACATTCTTTCAGACGCTACATGGCGAGAACCAGACGCTTTTTTGGCTGGCTGCCGTCGCGCATCTCGCGGCCATGTGTACCGCGGTACCGATCGTGGAGGAGACCTTCAACCGTTCGGTATTGCTGCGAAGTTTCAACGATTCAGAGAGGACGCAGACGGGATTGTTGCAATGGCTTTGCGACATGCCACTGATCGGGGATTGGATGGTTCGCACCGAGGCGGGGTCACAGGCGAGACGCCAGAAGCCAGCTTTCACCGATCAGTTCGAAACAACGCCGCTGGGGCAGCTGAGCGTGCTGGGTGTGACGGCATCGACGCTGCTGTTCATGTTGGTGCATGCGACGAGTGATTGGCCCGGCGCTATTCTCTGTGGCATTACGTGGTGCGTGTTGCTCAGTCGTACCGCTCACCTCGGGCTTGGCCCGGTGATTTGGTCACACGCGCTCGTCAATGTCTTGCTCTGGATTTATGTCGTCACCCGCGAGGCGTGGCCTTTCCTTTAGTGGCTACCCGCCAAGGAGTCGCGTAGCATGGCGCACGGGTGCTCGTGCTCGTGTTCGTGTCGTGCTCCTACCCGTCCGTACGAGGCACTCGACGCGGACTCAGTGGATCTCGTCGTAGCGCACGATCCCATCGATCGCGACCTGAAACCTACGAATCATCAGGCCATTGCCGAAACGAATGTCGACGGCACAGTGGTGATCACGTTCCAAGGGCAAAACGCAATCGACATGTCGATCGATCGTGAGCCAGCTGATTCGCATCCAGACTCGCCTGCCGTTGATGAGCACTCGCTGGACCCACCACCAACCGTTGTACTCGAATCGAAAGGGTACTGGCTCGTCAAAGTCGATCACACGATAGAGGAATCCGCGGCTCACGAGAGTCGCCGATTCGGCAAATACTCCGGTTTCGTTCGCCACGGTGTCGGGCGGATGAAATGGATTCGTCGGACGCTCGATCAAAGGGGATCATTCCCTCGCCGATCGACGGCCGTGGGCCGTCGACCCGGCATCCGGTTCCCATCCGATTGAATCGACACGGTCACTCCTTGAGCGCGACCAAGTATTCTTGTCGCCGCGCCGCTTGGTTGCGTGCGACCCGCAGGTACATCGTGTCACCGACGACCGAAGGGGTGGCGAAGGCCTCGTCGCCGACTTTACCACCGCCGACGTTTTCGTACTTGTCGGGCGTGGCGCGAAAGGCAAATCCCTCGGCCTGTTCGTTGAACACGTGGATGACGTCACCGACCAAAACCGGCGAGCTGCTGTAGAGCCCACCGAGTCGCTCGCGCCACATCGTTTCACCATCGGTCGCTCGCCAACAGTGGGCGATCCCGGCATCGGTGACCGCATACACGTATCCGGCGTGGGCCAGCAGCGATTGCTCGTAACATTTCTGCTGGTTGGTCCAGACGACTCGCCCCGAACCATCGCCGCGTACACACGCGGTCTCGGACTTCGGATACCCACCGCTGGCGAACACCAAATCACCATCCCAGACGACCGTTCCACAGGTCGCCATCGTGGTCACGGGGGATGACCAGAGCAGTTTTCCGTCGGCCGGGTCGTATCCCGCGAGCATGTTCCCGCCGGAAAGCAGGATCTGATCACGCCCGCCAACCTGAGCGACGATCGGCGATGAAAAACTCGTGGCGTTGGCTCGCGATACCTTCCAAATGTTCTCTCCGGTTCGACAATCGTGAGCGGCCAAAAAGGATTCGCCGTCGAAGTCGGCCGCAACGATCACCCGGTCGCGGTCGATCGCCGGTGAAGCGGCATATCCGTACTGATAAGCTCGCGGATCGTAACGGCCAACGCTGGTCTGCCATAGCTGCTCGCCCTCGGGCGATAAAGCGGTCAATTGGATCGCGGATGAATTGTAAAAAGCGGCGATGACCCGCTGGCCATCAAACGCCACCGTGGGGCTCGCCTCGGTATTCTTGCGGTGATTTTCTTGAGGGAGTCCGCCGCGATGAACGACCTGCGCCCAGAGCGGCTTGCCATCTCGGCGGTCGTAGGCGAGCACCGATTGCGTTTCTTTCGAGGTGTCGGCCGTGGTCAGAAAAATGTGCTTCTGCGTCACGATGGGAGAGCTGTGCCCACGACCAGGTACGGGCGAAGCCCACGCGATCCGATCGGACGAGTATTTTGTTGGAGCCGTGCTGCCACTAGCCGCGACGTTATTGCCGTTCGGCCCACGCCACGTCCACCAACCCGACTCGGGGGAAGTCTCGGCTCCGTCCGCCCAGCACAACGTCGGTGCGACGATACCTGCGGCGGCGACCCCGCTTCCCGCAATCAGCGCCTGGCGCCTCGAATACGACTCGCCTCCCCGAAGAGCGCCGGGGACCAGTCGGTTTGAGATGATATTTTGAAACATGGACGATATCCATTGCAGCGGCCGGAGTTGACGAGCAGTGTACCAGCGAATGCTACTGAGAAAGGGCTTCGCTGGGCAGTGGAATCGGTTGGCCCGTCGACTGAACGATGGGCATAGGGGCGTGGTGTCGCTCCAGGATTTCGGTGAGTTTGGCGGACAGTTCGCGCAGCCGATCCGGTTCACTCGCGGAGAGGTCGGTCGTTTCGCCAAGATCAACCGCCAGATTAAACAGCTCAAACCGCTGGTCGGTGTGATAGTAGATCAGCTTCCAATCGCCATCACGGATGGTGCTGCTAGGTCCCAGCCCCGGCCCTTCCCGCGGTCCCGGATGATCGAGCCCGCCCCAGAAATTCGGAAAATGCCATACCAGTGGCCTATCGAATGCTGCGTCGCATTCGCCCGCCAACAGGGATCGAAGATCGAGCCCATCGACGTTCTCGGGAATTGGACCCGCGTCCGCAGCGGTGGCCAAGGTGGGGAACCAGTCGTAGATCATCACGGGCGTGTCGTTGACGGATGAGGCAGACGTCAATCCGGGCCAGCGGACGAGCAGTGGGACGCGGATTCCGCCCTCGTGATGCGAGCCCTTGCCGCTACTCAGAGGCGTGTTGTGCGTATGCGGAGGTGCCATACTTCGGTAGCTGTGGCTAACGCCTCCGTTATCGGACGTGAAGACAACGATCGTGTTGTCGGCAATACCCAGTTCGTCGAGCAGCGAAAGGAGGTCGTCGGCGCTCTTGTCGATCCCTTCAATCAATGACGCATAAGCTGACTCCGGCCCATCGAGTCCGGCCTCGCGATACTTAGGAGCAAACCGCTCATCGGGTTCGATCGGAGTGTGCGGGGCGTAGTGCGCGAAGTAGCAGAAGAAGGGTTGCTTTGCCATGACCGCATCACGAATCTCACGTTTAGCCTCGTGTGTGAGAGCCTCAGTCAAGTGGATGTCCTGATCGAAGTAGTGGTCGAGATCCCAAGCACGGAACGGACCATCGGGTCGCCTCAGGGCTCCGAATCGTTTGGTTCCCCAATAGCTTCCCGTGCCACCGGCAAAGCGTCCGCCTGTACGCACGTCGAACCCGAAAACCTTAGGATCCTCGCCAGCGGTTCCCGCCGCGCCGAGGTGACCTTTTCCAAAGATCATGGTGCGATAGCCGGCCTGCTGCATCAGCCCTGGCAGCGTAACCGAGTGCACCGCGTGATCGATGCCCGGCGTGGGTTGCAGCCCGTTCCAGTTCCACGCCGCGTGCGACAGCGTGGGGTGGGGGCGATCCGTCGTGGGCGCATCGCCACTCAAATGCGTCCACTGGGTGACGCCATGGCGGACTTGGTTCTGTCCGGTGAAAAAACTGACACGTGTCGGAGAGCACACGGCGCACGAATAGGCCTGCGTGAATTTCATCCCCTCGGCTGCAAGCCTTTCGAGCGCGGGTGTCTGAAACCGCTCGTTCCAATGCGTTCGCTCGCTTGCAAACGCCACGCTCGTGTCCTGCCATCCCATGTCATCGGCAAGAATGAACAGCACATTGGGACGCGTCATCGGCTCGTCAGCAGAACCGCTCGAGGCCAAGTTTCCTAAAGCAAGAGTCAGAAGAAAGAGGTGGAAGCGGCCGACCCGTCTCATGCGATGATTTCCTTGATCAAGCGGCCGTGAACATCGGTTAAGCGAAACTCACGCCCTTGATAGCGATACGTCAGCCGCTCGTGGTCGAGTCCCAACAGATGAAGGATCGTGGCGTTTAAATCGTGCACGTGCGTCGGTGCTTCGACGATATCCATCCCGAAGTCGTCGGTCCTGCCGAGGCTCACGCCGTTTCGGATCCCAGCGCCAGCCAACCACACCGTGAACGCGTCTTTGTGATGGTCGCGACCGGGAACTCCTTTGGTCCTCATCAGGCCACCACCTTGACTCAGCGGGGTCCGCCCAAACTCCGACGCCCAGACGACGAGCGTTTCATCAAGCAATTGGCGTTGTTTGAGATCACGAAGCAACGCCGCGATCGGACGATCGATGTCACGGCACTTGGCGGGCAATCGGGTCTTCAGATTGCCGTGGTGATCCCAATCCGAATCGTAAAGTTCGATCAATCGCACACCTCGCTCGACCAGACGCCGCGCGAGAAGGCAATTGTTGGCGAATGAGGCCTTGCCCGGTGTCGCACCGTATCGATCGAGCGTGCCCGCCGTTTCATCGTGAATGCCCATCAAATCGGGCAGCGACGCCTGCATCCGAAATGCCATCTCGTACTGCGCGATGCGAGTCGCAATCTCAGGATCGCCTGTCTCTTCGAGTCGAGTGTGGTTCAATTGGCCAATCGCGTCGAGCACGCGCCGCCGATCATTCTCATGGTGGCCATCGGGGTTCGAGAGGAACAGAACGGGGTCACCCTCCGATCGGAATTGAATCCCCTGAAAGACGCTCGGCAGAAACCCGGGCGACCAAAGACTCGTTCCAGCTCCACCGGGCGGGCCGCTGACGAGCACCACGTACGCCGGGAGGTCCTCATTCTCACTGCCCAGTCCATAGGTGACCCAGGAGCCCAGACTCGGACGTCCCCCGCGTCCGAACCCCGAATGCAGGAACATCTGTGCCGGGGCGTGATTGATCTCTTCGGTGTGCATCGACCGGATCACGGCCAAGTCATCGGCCACATCGCTCAGGTGTGGGAGCAATTCTGAAATGACTTGGTCGCTTTCGCCCCAGCGGGCGAACTTCCACGGCGATCCGGCCAGCGTCGATGTCTTGCCAATGAATGCAAAGTCCCGATCCTTTGTCACTTCCGCTGGACATGGTTGACCGTTTCGACGAACCAGTTCTGGCTTCTCATCGAAAAGGTCCAATTGCGAGGGTGCACCGATCATGTGCAAATAAATCACATGCTTGGCGCGAGCGGCAAAGTGCCCCCGCTGGGCCGCCGGATGAGTGGCTGCGAAAGGCGAAGACCCATCAACGGGATCCGCAGCCCGACAATCCGATCCACCCTTTCCCGCCAAAAGTTCGGCCAGCGCGATCGAGCCCAATCCGACTGATGCCGTGTGAAAGCGGCGTCGATCAAGCACTGGGCGTTGAGGCGTTTTCATCGACAGGTCCACCTGGTCAATCAGGGTTTGGTGATCGTTTCGTGAAGGTTCAGGAGGGTCGTCGCGACCGAGTACCATGCCGAGAATTCAGCCGGATCCAGGTCCGAATCCGCGATCGGATCAGCCAGCAATTTTCGTGATCGCGGAAGATCTTCGCGAGCCGCAAGCGTTTGCTGCTGGTGCAATTGCCGCAGAACCGAAAGTTCCTCAGCGCGAGGTACGCGGGCGAGGGTCCGCTCAAACCAATGAACTAACTTCGCATCGAGCGGCCGTGATGCGTCGCGTGCGGCCTGCGTAGCCATCGCCTTGGCCGCCTCGACGTAGACGGGATCGTTGAGCAGGGTCAGCGCTTGAAGCGGAGTGTTGGTCCTCGAACGCTTGACGGTACACTCGAGTCGGGCCGAAAGATCGAAGTTGACGAAGCTCGGATAGGCAGCACTCCGCTTGATCACCACGTAAATGCCCCGTCGATGACGCTGGCCGCCCGAGCTCATCTCGTAGGGATAGGATTGGCCGCCCACTTTGGTCCAGAGACCGCTGGGTTGGAACGGGCGAATAGGCGGACCGAACGCGCGGAGATCCAAGAGTCCCGAAATCGCGAGCGCATTGTCACGTATCGACTCGGCGTCGAGACGAAAGCTCGGACCTCGAGCCAGCCAGATATTTTGATCATCTTCGCGGTGGAGTTCGTCGTTCACCCGTGAATCTTGTCGATAGGTGGACGACATGACAATCGATCGCAAGGTGCGCTTCATCGACCATCCGCCACGAACGAAATCGAGCGCGAGATAGTCGAGCAATTCGGGATGCGTGGGTGGCTGACCCTTGATGCCGAAGTCTTCGATCGTTTCAACGATCCCTCGACCAAACAAGTCGGCCCACCACCGATTGACCGTCACACGAGCGACCAGTGGGTTGGCAGGATCCACGAGCCAGTGCGCCAGCGACAACCGGTTGGCCATCGGAATGGACGAATC
>JBGTCJ010000556.1:0-10103 GCA_041748895.1 Pirellulaceae bacterium | reverse complement strand
AGCGTTTGCAAAACGAATATCGATGATCTGGTTCGTGACGCTTGGGTCGACCGGTTGATCGAAATGGGAGTGATGTACTGTTGGTACCATATCTACCGACCCGTGGGCCCCGACCCGAATCCCGACTTGGCGCTTTCTAGCCAGGAACAGCGGCGGGTTCGTCAGTTTGTGGTCGACACTCGGGCGACCAAGCCGATCGTTGTGATCGATGCCTATCACGATGACGCCGGAAACGCACTCTGCCCGGCAGTTACTGGCTTCACTCACCACATCGGTCCTTGGGGAGATATCGAGCCCTGCCCGGTCATCCAATTGGCGACCGAGTCGATTCACGACCAACGTCCTTTGGCCGAGGTATTCAACGAGAGCCAGTTTCTGCGTGAATTCCGCGAGGTCACCGCCGGTCAGACGCGCGGTTGTGTGATCATGGAACGACCCGATCTGCTGATCGATTTGGCAGAGCGACATGCGGCGCGTGACACCACAGCGAGGGGGGCAGTGATCGACGAGCTGAAACAGGTCACGCCTCGCCGCAGCCAGTACCAACCCGGCGACGAGATTCCGGAGCGAAGCTTCGTCTACCGCTGGGCCAAAAAGTACGCCTTCAATGATTTTGGTACCTACGGCAGGCACTTCGACCCGGGCCGCTATCACGATCCCGACCGCGCCGCTTCCGACAATCGGGCCCTGCCGGTCATCGCCTCGTCAACGCTGGATCCTGCGTTATCCAGCTCTGGTTCGCAGCCACGGTAGCGGCTGCCACCCCCGCGCTCACGTGGTCTTTTGGCCCATACCAGCCATTGGGCGCAAGCCCGCAGACCGGTTGCTTTCCGCACGCACCTGTGGGGTACTTGGCCCGTAACCGGCCTCCCAATTCCACGGAGAAACGTGACCAGAATCGCGTCTTTTGCGACCTCAGCGGCGTCCCCAACCGAAAACAAATGCAGGTCAGGACAACGGGCCGCCTGGCGGGATTGAAACGGAATTACCAAAGACCTCGACGGAACTTTGTCGAGCTCGCGACGTCCTAAGTGGGGCGTTTCGTTGACAGGCCTAATGTCGCAACTAGAATCGCAGTCGCAGCTTATCCAGCCGCTACGGAACGCTCAATACGCTCATTTTGTCTTCTTGTCACGAAGCAAGATTGAGTTTTCCGACGTTCAGACAACGGCAACATTGACGGTCTCGCAGTCCTAATCGACCTCCTGGTGAGGTCCTTGAGCGAGCCGTTTCCCCGCACCCGACCGCTGGCAACCCCGGGAATTCGATCGTGAAACGAGGCCTCTCGCAACCTAAGTCACGAACCACTTCGCGCCCCAATCGTCTCGCGAGGCGGCGACTGCTGGTCGAAACGCTCGAGACGCGGCAGTTACTCGCCGGTGGCTTGGGGGGTGGGTTTAGCCAGGTTCCCGGAGAAGGTCTGCTGGACCCAGTCGACCCGAGAAACATTGGCACCGTCCAGGCGTTCCAGTTCGTCGAAAACGAACTGCCGGGGGGACGAGGACTTAACGACTCGATCCAAACCGCTCAGTTCTTGCCGCTGGGAACCGGGCCAGGGCAGCAAAGCACGATCGATATCATCGGAACCCTCCCGACTCAAGTGATCGGTAGCGGGGGCCCTTTTTCGCCCTCGTTGCCTGAGGACGTTGACTACTACTCGTTTGACCTTCGCGCCGGTGACATTCTCGATTTGGCAGGGATTGGCTCGGTCGGTGCGTTTGACGTGTTCTACTCCAACGGGCAACGGTGGTTCGCGACCGAACAGAACCAAGCCTTGTTTTATCCTGCCAATTCACCGCTTCAGACGCTCGGCAATGTCGCCTTTGCGCAGGTGGTTCCGGAGGACGGACGATACTTCCTGCGGCTTGCCGGTAACGGGCAACCCACCGGTTACACCTTCGGTCTCCGGGTTTACCGACCCGTGCTCGAACGCCAACCGATCGGAACCCAGCAAAAGCTTTTCCTTGATTTTGACGGGGCGACCATTCCCGCTTCGGTATTCACGCCGGGGCTGCCGGGGACGATTCGCGTCCCGACGCTCGCCGATTCTCTCAACATCATCAATTTGCAGCCTCAGGATGAGAGTCGCCTGATCGATATCACCCTTGCCGAATTGGGCCGCCAGTTTGGAAGCGTCGCGCAGTTCGGTGGCAATGGCGATTTCAATCAGACCGGTATTCCGGGACAGTTTGGGATCCAGATCTTCAACAGTCGAGATCACGCTGATCCTGGAAACGATCCCTTCACGACTCGCGTCCTGATCGGCGGAAGCATAAACGACTACTTCTTCATCGATCCGGTACTTGGTCTTTCTCAAACCCTTGACATCGGAAACTTTAGTCCCAATGACACCGTGGTTGTGCCCGTTGAGTTTTTTGAGCCGGCTGCGACGACATTTCCAATCTCGAACTCACGGAGTGTTCTCGACGCCTTGGGAACGCTGTTGGGAACGATCATCAGCCATGAAGCGGGGCACTCCTTTGGGCTGCGACACACCGATCCCAACAACGCGATCGCAGCGATCAGCGATACCGGTGGGTCACCAATCTCCCTTGCGAACTTTCTGGGTATCGGGCCTGATGGAATCTTTGGCACCGCCGATGACATCCCGATCGTGTTCCCTGTTTTTGATCGATTCGACCCTGCCGAGGGGATCATTGGCAACCAACGTGTCGCTGCGAACCTCGCTTGGGGACTCGCCACCGGCACCGTCGGCGGCGGGATTTCCGGAACGGTCTTCAATGACCTCAATCGCGACGGCAATCGTGGCGCGAATGAAACGGGTTTGGGAGGAATCACCGTCTACGTCGACCGCAACGGGAACGGAATTCTTGATGCAGGTGACACCTCGACGGTCACAGCAGCCAACGGAACGTTCACGTTGCCATTTGGTGGTGGCACGGCCGTCGTGCGGGCTGTCATTCCCGCAGGTTTCGCAGGAACCGGTGCCCAGTCGCGTACCGTGACAGTGGCCACAGGTGGTTCGGTCAGCAACATCAATTTCGGTCTCAGCCAGGTTCAAGCCAACATCACCGGAACCAAATTTGCCGACCTCAATGGCAACGGTTTTCGCGATCCGGGTGAACCCGGAATCCCGGGCGTGTTCGTCTATCTGGACCTTGATGGCGATGGTCGAATCGATATTGGCGAACCACGCGCCGTGACCGATGAGAATGGTCAGTACTCGCTCAATTTCCCAGGCCCCGGTACGTATATCATCCGCGAAGTGGTCGAACCTGGATTTGAGCAGACCTTCCCGGTCGGCGGAGCCCACGTGGTGACCTTCACCGGCGCGCCGCTGGGGAATAATTTTGACTTCGGCAATCGTCCCAACCTCGATTTCGGCGACCTGCCCAACAGCTACCAAACAACGCTCGCGAGTGGCGGGCCAAGTCACGGAATTCTTGCCGGGTTGTCGCTCGGCACCCGTGTCGATGCCGAACTCGACGGTCAGCCCTCGGTCAACGCCGACGGGGATGACCTGAGTGGGCCGATCGGGCCTGATGGCCAAGTGATCAATGACGAGGACGGAGTCCGTTTGGTGACGCCGCTCGGTCCCGGTGCCCCGGCGACCTTCGAGATCACCACCACCAACACCACCGGCCAGCCGGCATTCCTCCAAGCCTGGTTCGACTTCAATCAGGACGGCCAGTTCCAGGCCGGTGAGCAGGTACTGATCAATCGACAACTCGGCTCTGCCGTGACCCCAATAGTCGTCAATGTCCCATCGTTCACTGAGCCCGGGCCGCTCTACGCTCGGTTCCGCTACAGCCTTTCACAGAATTTGGGCGTCGGCGGACAAGCGGCGACCGGCGAGGTCGAGGACTACGTCTTCTTTGTCCAACCGAGCGCGGAGCTCGCGGTTGACGACAGCCTCACGGTGTCGCGAAACACGCAAGCCAATCAGTTGGAAGTGCTCGCGAACGACTTTGATCCCGCTAACAATCCGCTGACGATCACCGGACTAGGATTGGCGGGGACTCGCGGCAACGTGTTTGTCGCAGCCGACAGTCGCTCAGTTTTCTACACGCCTCCGCTGGGCTTCACCGGACTCGACACATTCACGTACTCGGTGCGATCGCTTTCGGGTGAAACGGCAACGGCGACCGTTACCGTGAATGTCACTTTCCTCAGCGATTTCCCGATCGCGGTAGACGATACGTTCGACGTGGCGGCGGGAATTAGCAACGTGCCCTTAGCCGTGCTGGACAATGATTTGACCAGCACCGCCGGTGGGATCCGCGTGATTTCGGTCACCGCGGGCAATTCGGGTGGTCAGACTTCGATCGTGGGTGGCAGCCAGTCGGTGCGTTACACGCCGGCGCCAGGATTTCGAGGAATCGAAGAATTTTCGTATTCGATCGCTGACGCAGCGGGCAATGTCTCCTCTGCGAAGGTGACCGTCAGCGTCCAGCCACTTCCGGCTGAGAATGGCGTGGTCGATTTCTCGATCCGATTCCTCGACCCTCTTAACACCACGCGCGAAATCACTAACGTGCAGGCGGGTGACGAGTTCCTGGCCCAGGTCGTCGTGACCGACATTCGTACCGGCTTGCCTCCGGTTCAGGGTGTCTTCTCGGCATTTCTCGATCTGCTCTACACCGAGCAGCTCGTTTCGATCATTCCCGCGCCGACGATCAACAATCCATTTTCGCCTTTCGATTTCCAGATCACGTTCGGGTCGGATTTCCAGAGCAATCCGGTGTTCGGTCTCCAGGGCGGGGACGCGTCAGTGCCGGGTTTGATCGATGAGGTCGGGGCGTCGAGTCCGAACCTGTCGGATCCAAATCCACCGATCGAAGGGCCGCAGGTCTTGTTTACCGTTCGCATGCAGGCGACCGCCCCCGGAGTCGCCGTCTTCAAGGCGAACCCGGCCGATGACGCGTTGAGCGAAACGCTCGTTTACAGCCGCAATCAACTCGTCACGACCCAAGAGCAGCGTTTCGGAACGTCCGAGTTGTTCATCTTCCCGTCAGGTGGGATCTTCACCACGGCAATTGACGACTCGTTCCCGGACGGACGCGATTCGCTCGGCAACCCGATCGTCGGCGGAGTGCAAGCGACGTTGGATGTGACCGCCAATGACATCCTCGGGGAAACGGGCGTGATCGACGATTTCTTCATCGTCACCGGTGCCACGCTTGGGACGGCGGTCAGAGGACCGGGTAACACGATTCGGTACACGCCCTTTATCGGTGCCAGTGGTCTCGATCAATTCAGCTATGGGATCGTCACGGCTGATGGAGTTCGCAGCACGGCGACCGTCTCAGTCGCCGTGGGAAATGCCGCCGCCGACGATTTGGTGGAGATCGCCCTACGCGTCGTTGATGGCAACGGGATTCCGATCAGCAACGTTGCCCCCGGGTCTCGCTTTGGTCTGCAAATCATCGTCGACGACTTGCGAAGCTCGGCCGAAGTGCTCGGCGTGTTCGCGGCCTTTGCCGATATCCTTTACGATCGCAATCTCGTTGAAGTCCTCCCAGGTGGAAACGATCCGTTCGGCTTCGAAGTCGTCTTTGGCCCCGATTTCCAGCAGGGTGACGCCGCATTTGGTGTCGCGAGTAACCCGGGGATCATTGACGAATTTGGGTCTTTCTTACGGAACACCAACCCCAACAACGATCCGCCCAACCCGGCATTGACCGGGGATCCGGTGGTCATGGCGACAATCTTCTTCACCGCCACCACCACACCCGGTGCCAATCGCGTTGCGAGGTTTGCTGCCGATCCGGCCGATTCGCTCCCCGCGTTGGACACCTTGCTGTTCCAGTTTGAAGGTTCGAACGGAGGCCCGGCGAACGTCGTTCCGATCTCGCGAGTTCGCTACGGTGTCACTACCGTCACGATCGGCTCGGGCGCCGGCGGCGAGGGCGAAGCGCATCACAACGCGTTGATGCCGGCGGACGTCAATGCCGACGGCGTCGTCTCGCCGATGGATGCCCTGTTCGTGATCAACCAGATGAGCGCCGCGCGTCGAGCCGCCGAGGGCGAATCGGCTCCAGATCGCCCCATCCTGTTCACGGACGTCAACGGGGACGGGAAAGTCACCACGATCGACGCACTTCACGTGATCAACTTCATCAGCCGACAACGCCGCGCCGCAGCGGCGATCACGCTGCAAACGCTCGGTGGTGGTGGCGCCGGTACGGACGGCTCAGCGGCGGAAACCCCGCTCGTCTACCAATCGCTCGAGCAGTTCAAGAAGAATGCTCCTCCGGCGTTCGGCAGCAGCAGTGATTCGGGGGCTTCAGGGTCACTGCTCGCCGCTCCTGAGGGACTCGGAGACGATGACGACGAAGATTCGACGCTCGATCTCTTGGCCAATGATCTCGCAGCCCTCTGGGGCTGAGATGCGGGCGATCGGAATCTGAACCGGTCAGCGGAGCGGCTATCGGACGATGACGCCGCTGGCGATGCACTCGGCCGATCGGCCGTCATCCCAATCCGACACGATACGTATCTTTTGGGCGATCACCGCCTCGTCATCACCGGCTGCGAAGTTGACCTTGACGAAGTGCAATTTCTTTCGGCCCTCGGGGAGTTCGAAGGAAAAACGTTTGTCTCCGCAGACGACGTCGCTGACCGAAAACTCCCGCTCGCCTCGAACCACCAAACGCTTCTCGATCGTCTCACCCGAACGGATTGTCCCCAAGCTGAGTGCCGCGGGGCTCACTTCCAACCCGGCGCGAACACGCCCGGAAACCGCCATCTCGATCGTGGGAAACCGCGTGTCATTGGTGACCAGGGTCAAACGCTCGCGGATGTCGCCAGCGGTTAGCCCACCCTGCGACGCGACATTCATTCGGTACCGGACCAATCCAGGTGACCGTTGGGGTGCCGTGAGCGTGACGACCAGGTCCGTGCAGTGGCTGCGAACATCCTTGATCTCCCATCCCGTCGAACCGGTGTAGGAGATCACTACCTCTTGTTCGCTCGTTTGTCCCTCGGCCAATTCGCCGAAGTTGACTTCAGGTGGCGAGAACGTTATGTCCGTGCGGATGTTCCCGCGAACGGACAGTTGGACCTCGGCGTAATAGGGACGATCGAAGACGACGGTCAAAACGGCCGATTTTTGGCCGATGTGGGTCTCGGTATTGAACTTCGCGACAATCGCACCCGACTCGAAGGACTTGAGTGTCTGTTGGGTAATGATCGGTGTCGTGCAACCGCAACTCGTTCGCACCGAGGCAATGTGAACCTCTTCTTGGTAGAGGTTTTTCAAATTGAAGTGATGCTCGGCCTTCGTCCCGCGGCCGACGGTGCGGAAGTCATGGCTGGTTTGGCTGAACATTTTCTCAGCCCATGGTTCGGCCATGGCGCTGCCACCGGTACTGAGGGCGCAGAACAGCGCTAATGAATGAAAACCGCAGCGTGAGGCAAAACTCATCAAGATTATCCTGAGATCGCAGGCGAACCGACTTTCGCGTTACAAATTACCAAAACCACCGTCAGTGGGGAAACGACGATCCTCGCGGCTGGTCGGCAGCGGCAAAAAAGCCATGAACAGCCGGGATGGCGTGGGAGAAAGCGATCAATCGCTTTGGGGAAATTCGGACAATTCATCGAATCGATTGAGCAATTCCGCCAAACGCTCCATTGGCAGACCGACGACGTTGGTTTCGCTGCCACCATCGACGACGGCAACCCAGTCGTTGCCATCCTGATAGCCGAAAGCGCCTGCCTTCCCCTCCCAACGCATCGAATCGAGATAGGCCGCGAGCGTCGGTTCATCGAGCGGTTGCATGCGGAGTTGGGTGCTGGTCTCGTCGACCAACCGTCGGCCGCTCGAGGGCTCCCAGAGGCAAACGCCCGTGTAAACCTGATGAAGTCGCCCGCTGAGCAGACGCAGCATCTGCTTGGCGTGATCACGATCGGCCGGTTTGCCGAGGATCTGCCCCAAACAGCTCGCCAAAGTATCCGCCGCCAAGATCATTCCATCGTGGTGTCGACGAGCCACATCCGCCGCCTTTTGGTAAGCCAATCTCGCGACCATCTCGGGCGCCGTTTCGCGACTACAGATCCCGCACTCAGCGGACGGATCCGGCGGATCGAGTTGGAATGAGTACCCAGCAGCCGCAAGCAATTCGGCCCGACGTGGGGAACCACTGGCCAGCACCAAGGTTTTGCTTCGCGGGATCACGCCACGCTTCGTGTGGCGAAGCCAGCTCGAAGCGATCGTCGCTTCGGGGATGTGTCGATTTTGGTCGGACATAACGAATAGTCTCGAAACGCTACGTTGTTTCTCGATGACGCCGCAAGCGGTAGCGTTTGATCGCCGTGAAGGTGAGAAAATAGGCGGCTGTACCCAACGCTACGCCTACCAACAAACAGCCGATCCATAGTGGCACCGCGACATCGGCAAATTTATTACCCAGAAACGCGAGTTTATCGCGTAAGGAATCGTCTGCCTCGGGAACTAGTTCGGCAAACCATTTTCGATTCACGCTCTCGTACCGCGTCAACTGGCAACCCAACAAGTAACAGGAATAGTAGATCGGTACGAACGTGGCCGGGTTGGAGATCCAGACGACTGGAAGGCCAACGACTTTGTTTGCCCCCAGCAACCAAGCGGCCGCGAGGTAGATCGCCGTTTGAAACCCGACCGTGGGAGTGAATCCGATGAAAATTCCCAAACCGACGCCGAGGGCCAACCGGTGCGGGTGGTCGTTGGCTCGCAGAATACGAAAGACGACGAAATGGTAAATCGCTGCCCAACGTCCCGCCGGCGGCATCGGATCCGCCGCGGCGGGATCCGCGTTTTCGGAGAGCGACGGACTCGATTGGGAATGGGGCTCAGTCATGCACCGCGGAAGCGACGAGTTGGTCAAATGATTCCAGCACATTCTGGTACATCATGCCGGCTTGGCCGTTTCCCACCAACCCACCGTCGACGCGATTGGCAAACCAAAGGCCACCATCGGTGCCCATCAGCCAGACCTCCTCCGCCTGGCGAATTTCCGCGGGCCAGAGCCTTTCGTGATACCAGGGGATACCGAGTTGGTCTGCCAGACCCTGAACCAATTGCTGAGTCACTCCTGGCAACACCTGATCGCTCGGGGGCGAAACGATCGCCGCGTCGCGAACGATCGCTAGGTTGGCAATCGACGTTTCGGTGACTGAGGCGTCGTCATCGACCAGCAGACCGATCGCCTCCGGGTGGTGATCGCGAGCTTTGCGATCCGCGAGGTAGTAGTGCAGACGACAGCGGACCTTGATGTCCCTCGGCCAACAGCCGCTGGGCGGCGAATGCACATCGGTGATGAAGACCGGCTGCCCCGACTCCCGCCGCCGTTTGACGCCCGCGTGGTCGATCGGATTGAGATGGGTCCACTGCGTCGGCAGCAGGTGGCCCGCGTGGTCCACGACGCCCGGAGTCGCCAACAGGGTGATCCCACAATCACCAACCGACCGCAGCCAGGCATCGTTTCTGCGAAGGAGTTCGCTGAGCCGCTCAACGAGGGACAGTTCATCGATGTCGATCGGGATCCGAAGCTCATCGATGGTCCGGCGCCAGCGGACGATGTGGGGGGCGGTGGCAAGCACCTTTCGCCCGTAGGTTCGCAGCCGCTCGACCGCCACCACGCCTTGCCGCAAGCCGACATCGTCCAACGAGAGTTTGAGCTCGCTCGACGACACCCAGTGGTCGTTGAGCCACGCGATGGTCGGCGAGGCTGCCACGGTTGCGGAGAGTTCAGGGCCGATGATCATGATGACCGGGGCGCTTGGACGAAGGCCGGGATAGGCAAATCAAAAAGACGGTTGGATGAGCCGTGCCATTTGGAGCCCGGCGCGACATTCGTCGGTGTAGTATTGCTGCTCGTCATGCCGGATGCCTAGCGACGTCGAGCAATCTCGCGAGAAAAGCGGCATGGGTGAGCCATCGGCGCGAGGGCCGATTCCGCGCGGCCCCGTGTAGCCCAGTGCCATGCTGCGACGGACCGAATCGACCAACCAGTAGCGCTTCAAAACGGCGTCGCGGCGATTGTAAAGAATCGACATCCGGCTGATGTTACCAGTCGCCAAACCATGGTAGGCGCCGCTCCGCAACCAATTGTCGCCTAGCGCCGGGGCGATCAGGCCAACCGCCACGTCGGCGCCGACAT
>JBGTCJ010000555.1:0-4794 GCA_041748895.1 Pirellulaceae bacterium | reverse complement strand
GTCTCTGGAGCAGTCTACGCGCCGATTGGCCAGCGACTGCTACCACTGGATGCGACATGGCAAAGTGAGTTAGCGCAGAAGCCCTGGCCAACAAAAAATTTGCCAGAGGTGATCGGAGGTGGGACAGCGACGTTACGTGCACTGATCCGAGAATACCTTTTCGTTTCATTGTTCAGAGCATGTGCCGAATCACTCGCCAGTGAAAATGCCAGCCGCTTAGCCGCCATGCAACGGGCCGACAAGAACATCGATGAACTGTTGGCTGAACTGAACAACAAGTATCATCGGCTTCGTCAAAGCACCATTGACGAAGAGCTGTTCGATGTCGTCTCCGGATTCGAAGCCCTCACATGAATCCTGACGAAGGTGTGCGGGGTCACATGTCCACGGCAGACCGGCGTGAGCCGGCATTTTGTGACCCCACTTCAACTTCCTTGCTGCCGCCGATGAATAACGATCCTATCCACGACCCCGCCCCACCGCTCAGCGACCCTGCCCCAGGCGCCCTCCGCTTCCGCAAGGCCTTCTTGCTCCTCCTGGTCCTGGGGATCTCCATGCTGTTCCTGCAGGTGGTACGCCCGTTCCTGCTGGCAGTCTTTCTCGCGGCGGTCTTCGCGGGGCTGGCCTACCCTCTCTACCGATGGATCCTTCGTCGGCTGGGAGGGCGGAGGAGTCTCGCGTCGATTGCGACACTCCTGGTGCTGCTGCTGGGACTCGGCGTGCCCGTGGCAGGCTTCCTCACCATGGTCGCTGCCCAGGCGGTTCAGGTGGGCCAGGGGGCCGAGGAATGGTTCCGCATCCAATCGGAACGAGGGGAACAGCTCCGTAGGCTGTTGGAGCGGATTCCGTTCGCGGACCAGTTGCTCCCGGAAGAGGGACGGCTCGTGGAGCAGTTTCGAGAGATGGCGGAGCGCACCGGCCCCGCCCTGATGGGTACGGTCGTGGCAGCTGCCACCCGCGGTGCCTTAAGCTTCGGCATCCAACTCTTTATCCTCCTTTACGCCTTGTTTTTTTTCCTCGTCGACGGGCCACTGATCCTGCGTACCATCCTCTCCTACATTCCTCTTTCGTTAGCGGAGAAAGAGGAGCTTCTGGAACGCTTCGTCTCAGTCACGCGGGCCACCGTCAAGGGGTCGCTGCTGATCGGCGTGATCCAGGGGGGAATAGCGGGGCTCGCCTTCTCGGTAGCCGGAGTATCGGGGCCGGCTTTTTGGGGCACGGTGATGGTCGTACTCTCCATCATACCGGCGGTGGGCCCGGCACTGATCTGGATCCCGGCGGTGATTTACCTCTTCCTTTTGGGGAAGGTCTGGGCTGCCTTAGGCCTCCTGGTCTGGTGCGCCGTGGTGGTGAGCAGTATCGATAACCTTCTGCGTCCCCGGCTCATTGGTCACGACGCCCGCATGTCCGATCTCCTCATCCTACTGAGCACGCTCGGGGGAATCATCCTCTTCGGAGCGGTGGGCTTCATCGTGGGCCCCATCATTGCTGCTCTCTTCGTCACCGTCTGGCACATTTATGGCGAAGTGTTTCGGGACTGGTTACCGGGAAGCAAATCGCGCAAACCGTCGTGCGAGACCTATTGAGCGAACGCTTGATGATTGAAAACCGCGTGTAAGACGATTCGGTTTTAAGTGGAATCAACTCAAGTGGGAGCAGCCCTGTGACCGATACGTTCCATGGGGGCGGGGGAAGGTGCGCGCCGGCAGCTAACCGGACTTTCGCCACATGGACCGCTCCCGTTACCTGAATGCGTCGCGACTGATGATGGCCATCGGGCTGCTGACAGCCGGCTGCAGCCTCTTTCCACAGGTTCGCCACGCGCGGACGCTGCACAATCCGTTTCCCCAGCTGAAGGTGGTTGCGGTTCTACCGTTTTACAACCAGAGCAACGATCCGACGCTCAACGGATTGGCGGTCGCGGAGGCGTACTACGGCGAGTTGCAAGCAATACCCGGCTTTGAAGTCCTTCCGGTCGGTGTCGCGCGAAACCTTTATCTTGAATATTCACGGGTTCGGGGCGAACCTCACTCAGGTGATGATTTCCAGCGATTGGCCCAGTTCATGGGTGTGGAGGCCTTAGTCGTCGGTTCGATCACCGACTTCGATCCCTACTACCCGCCGCGAATGGCGTTGTCGGTCAATTGGTACGCTGCCAACCCAGGATTCCATCCGATCCCTCCGGGATACGGCCTGCCCTGGGGAACCGATGCCGAAAAGCGAATCCCGCGGAGGATTGTGCAGGAAGCGGAATTTGAGCTAGCCCGCCAACAGCTTGCCGGCCAGACACCGAAGATGACTGAGCTAGCGACGGTGCAAGCAGCGAACGAAGCGGTCGCGCTCGAGCCGCCCGATTTGGACGGGTTCGATTCCGCGGACCAATTATTGGCAATCACCGATACGGCGTTGCCTGCGGATTGGCCCGATCCTACCGGTCTGATTCCCGATCCGCCCTCGCCAAGCCCACCGCCCATGCTGCCGCAGAGTGCGCCGGTTTTGACGCACACGCGAATCTATCGCGGCAACGACGCTTACTTCACCGATCGAATCGCCGATCATGTTGACGCATCGGATGATGCGCGAATCGGTGGGTGGCAAAGTTCGCTCAACCGGAGCGATGATTTCATTCGTTTCTGTTGCCACCTGCACCTTACCGAAATGCTGGAATGTAGGGGCGGAGCCGACCAAAGCGATCTCATATTGCGGTGGCCCATCAGCCGATACTGAATTCTGGTAAGCCGGGCAAGACACCGGCGATCGGGTAATCAGGGTCGAGCGAAAAACGGGCATCCGGCGATGGATACAGAGATCAACGTGTTGGCCCTGGTGAAGGGTGGCGAGCGATTCATCTTCCTATTCGATGACGACAATCGCGATGAAACGCTGCGTCAATTGGCTCGCTTCGCGGCTGACCCAGAGATCGATTTCTCTTGGTACGACGCGGCGATGCTGAGTCGCAAGATTCGCGACGCCGTTCCTCAAGATGAGACGTCCCGGGTGATCGAACCCCGGTTTGATCGCAGCAGTCGCACGCCGCTACCGGATCGGCACTGAAGCGTGATGCGTAAGAGTGTCGTTTCGTTTCTCCGCTTCCTCGCCACCGAACGCAATGCGTCGGACCTGACCATCAAGGCGTATCGTGAAGACTTGTTCGGGCTCATCGACTGGCTGGAGGAGAGTCTCGGCGAGGCCTGCGAACCCGATGAACTATCGTCTCAAGTCCTGCGTGGCTATCAGGCGGCACTTCAGGAAGCTGGTTACGCGCGAACGACCATCTCGCGAAAGCTCGCATCGCTGAGAAGTTTTTATCGATACGCGCAGCGACAGGGGATGGCCAAGACGAACCCGGCTAAGCCGCTGAGGAATCCGAGACGTCAACGCAAGCTGCCCCACGTACTCACGACGGCTGAGGTGGGCCGTTTGCTATCGACTCCCCCAGCGACCGAGATCGCCGGTTTGAGGGATCGGGCGATTCTAGAGACGGTCTACAGTGCCGGGCTTCGCGTCAGCGAATTGGTCGGACTCAATGACGGCGACCTCGACTTCGATGAGCAAATCGCCCACGTTCGTGGTAAGGGGAGAAAAGAGAGAATCAGCCCCCTGGGGACATACGCGATCGCGGCGATTGAGCGATACGCGACGGTCCGGCAGCGGAGCGCCAAAGAGCACGCACTTGGCCGCTGCGCCGCGGTTTTTGTGAATCGCTTCGGGAATCGCCTGACCACGCGAAGCGTGGGACGATTGCTCGAAAAGTATATCGCCGCGGCAGAACTCGACGCGCGGACCAGCCCCCACACGCTCCGCCACAGCTTCGCCACACACCTCTTGGACCGCGGTGCCGACATCCGCAGTGTGCAAGAGCTGTTGGGGCATCGCAGCTTGGCCACGACGCAGATCTACACCCACGTCAGCGCGGCCAACCTGTTGGCGATTTACGAAAAGGCGCATCCTCATGCCCGATAGCGAGGCGTGAACGCCGGTCCTCAGAGCTCAATCGAGGAATTCGTTTAGGGCGTAGTTGAATTCTGCGACGTCGCTCGAGCAAGGGCAAGCAATCTTCGGCGGGCGGGGCTGGTGAATGAATCCGCGCGCTTGCAATCAACCCCACCATCGGTCAATTTATTGTTGTCGAGCCCGCCGCTGCTCTCCCGCGATAGACGCCATGACCACTCCTTTTTTCACTCTGGCGCGTTTCCGGTTCGCTCTTGTGTTAAGTGCTCTGTCCTGTTTCGTGTCCAATGCCCTCGCGGCAGATCTGGCACTCGACTCGGTCGCACGAGCTTACTTTGCCGACCATTGCCTCACATGCCACGGCGAGAACTCAGACGAGAGCGATTTTCGGATCGATCTCCTCTCCGGCAAAGTCGGTTTCGAAGATACGCCTCAGTGGCTTGAGGTGTTGGAGCGAATCAATAGCGGCGAGATGCCTCCGGAGGATCACGACCAGCGCCCCAGTGCCGAGGAAAGTTCTGCGATCGTGCGGTGGCTGTCGGAACGAATGATGGATGGTGAAGCGGCGCGACTGGCCGCTCGAGGTCGCGTGACGTTCAATAGGTTGACCCGCGATGAGTACGTGAACACCGTTCGAGACCTGATCGGCGTTCACTTCGACGCAGCCGATCCGGGCGGCATTTTGGAGGACGAAGAATGGCGTGGTTTCGAAAGGATCGGGTCGGTAATGACTCTATCGCCATCGAATATCGAAAAATATTTTACCGCCGCGGAGACCATATTGTCCGAGGCTTATCCGGCAAAGAATCCCGAGCTGCTCGATTACACCAAACGGGCAATCAC